>JALWSI010000027.1 GCA_027080315.1 bacterium
GTTATTGGACAGGACCAGGTTCAGGAGTAGAGAAGAGGCCAAGATAGCGGTGTTTGAGTTTATTGAAGGATGGTACAATCGTCGTAGAAGACATTCGAGGCTTGAATATCTATCTCCCGTAGACTACGAGAGGAGATACTTGGATGGGCAGGTTGGTAAGCGCTAACCTCTCCACTAAACCGGGTCAACTCCATCTTTCCGCCGTGGACGACCTCTTACGCCATCCCGATGACAAGCCAACCATCGGACTTTTACTTTGTAAAGGCAAGGACAGGATTGTTGTTGAATATGCCCTGCGCGACCTGCGTAAACCCATAGGTGTGGCCGACTGGGAGACCAAAATAGTGAAGTCTTTACCTAAGGAACTCAAGGGCAGCCTGCCTACCGTGGAAGAGATTGAAGCGGAGCTTGAGGGGAAACTAAAGGAGAATCAGCCGAAAAAAATGAACGGAGATAGTTGATGTCCTTTGAGTCGCCCGAACGAGAACCAAAACCAAGTGTGAGGGTTTAGCGCATATTTCAGTCAAAGCCCCCCACCGAGATGAAAGGCCAATGCTTTCCAACTGGAATAATGGTGAATACTCTGCCCAGTAACCACTGGAGTATTTGGGCTTAAAGCGCCCTTCACCTTGATCATCTTCTCATTATGTGAAACAAGTTCATAACTCACCGTATGGTCTATGACGCAGTGCTATCCAAATCAAGAGGCAGATACACGTGAAAGACCGAGCCTTTGCCCTCTTCGCTTTCTACCAGAATTTAGCCGTGGTGCTCCTTCACTATGGCATAGACCATGGCCAAACCCAGACCTGTACCTGATCCTTTTTCTTTAGTGGTGAAGAAGGGGTCAAATATGCGTGGCACCATCTCATCAGGAATCCCCGTCCCAGTATCTAACACGCTTAGATGAACGTACCCATCTGGCTCAACACTCTCTACCTTCACAATCTCTTGGGGCAAAAGATCTATGTTGGTTCTCACCTTTATCTCTCCACCTTCTGGCATGGCGTCTTTGGCATTCAAGACCAGATTGATAACCACCTGCTCAATGTCATTTGAATCCCCCTTAACCATGGGATTCTCCGCCAACAGCTCTGTCTTCAACACAATCCCAGAGGGAAGGTTTCGGCTCACGAGATCAAGGGCATCCCCAATGGTCTGGTTCAGGTCAAAGGAGCGAAGCTCCCTTCTCTTCTCCCCCTTTCTTGCAAACCTCAGCAGCTTCTTAACCAACTGAGCAGCAGATTCTGCAGATTTTTCTGCCTTTTCAAGCTTATCTCTAAGCTCTGGTTTAAGACTGGGGTCCATAAGGGCTACCTCTATGTATCCAAGGATCACCGAGAGCATGTTGTTGAAATCATGGGCCAGTCCCCCTGTTAAGACCACAACCGATTCCATCTTTTGAGACTGCAGCAGCCTCTTTTGGGTTCTCTTTTTTTCGGTTATATCTCTTACAAAGGCCTGAATCATGGTGATCTCTTCCATCTTCACGGCGCTGGCGCTTATCTCTAAGAACACCTTTCGCCCATCTCTTCTGTAAGTGGTCTCAAAGATGAGAGGCTCCCCGGCAATAAGCCTATTTATGCGCTCTCTCCAAAGGTCCTTATCCTTGCTTTGATCCAAAAGGTAGATGCTAAGGCTTGAGAGATCCTCTTTTGAAAAACCTAAAATCTCACAGGCCCTCTTGTTGGCGTCGGTTATTGCCCCGGTCTCGTCCATGATGAGGATGCCGTCGTTGGCGTGCTCAAACATAGCCCTTAGCATCTTCTCTGACTTCTTGAGCTCTTTTGTGCGCTGCTCAACCAGCTGCTCAAGGCTGTCTGAGTACTCTTGCAGCTCCTTCTGCTTCTGGCGAAGATCGTATCTTAGGCTAAGCTCTCCTACCAGTCTCTTCTGGTCTAAGTACCTCCAAACCACGGATATTATGGAGATTGAAGAGAGAAAGAACAGGTTGTTTATGAATAAAGGCAGATCATCAATTTTCTGGGTTAGCAGTATTGGAACCAGATAAACAAGGAAAACCTCAACCACCACAACCAAGGCCACCCATAGTTCCACGGGCACCAGCCCAAGAACCACAATAACTACGAGTCCCAAACCTACATAGTAACCTGAGGAGTATCCCCCTAAATGAATAACCATAATCTCAATAGCAACGGCACACATGAAAGCACCCGCTACAGTAAGGGTGTACTGAATAGCCTGGTTTCTGGTGAATCTGTTGATAAGCCAAGCCAACAATAGAAGGGCAGAGATAGAAAGCCTTACCTTCAAAAAGAAGCTAAATAGCTCAGGTGTGGCAAACCAGTCTAATATGGATAGGAGAAGGAACAGAAAGATTCCCAAAGGTATGGATACCCCTATCCACAGCTTTAGCTGGTCTGTTAATTCATCCTTTATGTAGGCCTCTTTGGACACACCCTCTCTAACCATCCCTCACCACCCCAAAAATTATGAGCCCTGCTGGTACCAGCGAGAAGACACACCGTCAATAAGGGCCTTCTGCTTGCTGTTGGATAGTGTCTCCTCAGAGGTTGCTGTTGCAAAAGACTCCTGATTTAGCTGCTCTTCCTCATGCCCCAGAAAGCTGGAAGAGAATGATTTGCCTTAATCTTAGGAAGAGGTGGTGCCGGAGGCGGGAGTCGAACCCGCACGGGCACAGGCCCGGGGGATTTTGAGTCCCCTGCGTCTACCAGTTCCACCACTCCGGCACAAAACGCAAACCCTACATAGAGACCACGCAAAAAAGTGTCAAGTAGAAACTTCAGCCCTAAGTCTAAGAACTGTCTCCATGTTCTTCCTGTCAAGTTCTCCACTGCCGGGGGTCTCCATTATGGCAGGAAGCCTTTGAAGAGCAGGGTGCCCGATGATGTTCCTGAAGGCTTCTAAGCCCATCTCACCCTCTCCAATGTGCCAGTGTCTGTCCACCCTTGAACCAAAAGGGGTTTTTGAGTCGTTGAGATGAATCACTTTGAGCATCTCAAGACCCAGCAGGGCGTCAAACCTCTCCAAGGTGTGGTTTAACCCCTCTTCTGTGTGTATGGGCATGCCCGATTCAAAGGCGTGGGCGGTATCAATACATATGCCCACTCTACTCCCATCTTTGACCCCACCCACGATCTCGGCAAGCTCTTCAAGACTTGTCCCCACTTCACTACCCTGTCCTGCAGTGTTTTCAAGAAGAAGCATCACCCCTGAGCCTTCTTGGGCAGTCCTCTCTAAGGCAGTGTTCAGGGCATTAACCACCCTTCGTATCCCCTCTTCAGGAGAGGCGTCCTTTCTCTTGCCAAGATGGGTCACTAAGTAGGGGACATCCAAGAACTGACACCGTTGTATCTCTTCTACCAAAGCCTCAATAGACCTGAAGTACATTGCCTCATCGGGGGATGCCAAATTTGGCAGATAGGGCATGTGAACAACCACAGGAGCTATGCCCTTTGCCTCGGCTTTAGCGGTAAACCCTTTAAGGCTCTCATCAAGGGGTTTGGCCCTCCATCCCCGAGGGTTTCGGGAGAATATCTGCATGGTCTCGCAACTAAGCTTAACCCCCTCCTCAATGGCCCCTTCCAACCCCTTCCCAATGGAGAAGTGGAACCCAAACCTCAATTCACTCTCCCTTTTTCAACAGGTGGGTCCTGTTGCGGCCAGACTCTTTGGAGATGTATAGGGCCTTGTCTGCCCTTGCCAGCAACTCTTCCACGGTGTCGTCTGGAGCCGCCTGAGTCACCCCTGCGCTGAAGGTGACGGGAAGTCTCGTGCCCTTCAGCATGAACTTGTGGTTCTCTACGGTCTCCCTAACCTTCTCCACCGCCTCAAAGGCCTGTTCTCCAGTTGTATCGGGATATACTATGCAGAACTCCTCCCCTCCATACCTGGCCACTATATCAACCTTGCGAGACCTGCTTCTAAGTATCTTCGCCAAAGAGGCAAGCACCTTATCTCCCACCACATGGCCATAGGTGTCGTTTATGTTCTTGAAGTGATCCACGTCTATTATTGCCACAGAGAAGATGGAGCCGTACCTGAAGGACCGCTCAAGTTCCCTATTCAGCTCTGCATCCAAGGCCCTTCTATTAAGGAGTCCCGTGAGCTCGTCCACGCTGGAGATCTCTCGGTAGAACTCAAGCTCCTTCTTCATCTCGTTCAGCTTTGCCACTGAGTTGTTGAGCTCTTTCTTTGCGTTGGCCAGCTCTTGCTTCATGCTCTCAATGGTCTTCCTCATGCCTTTTGAGAGCACAACCAAGCTTTTCACCATGTCCTCCAGGTTCTCCAGCTGGATGGTGTCTTCCAGCTCCTGGAGGTGAAGGTCCATCTCTTTTGAAAACTTACTCTCTCCACTATCAAGTGACTTTATCCCCTCCGCCACCAAAGAGAGGATCTGTTTGATTGATTCGTTCAGCTTCTTGCGCTCAATGGCCTCTAAGCGCTTTCGGTCTCGCGCTATGTTCTCAACCCTGCGCAGGATGTTCTGTTCGTACAGGGCCAGCTCGTCCTCTTTTATCCGTTTTATGGTGAGATCTATCACGTCGTTGATGTCTTCTATGTCTTTGTCCAGCTTGAGGTTCTCAAGCACCCTCACCACAGAGTCTTTAAGAAGGTTCAAGGTGTTCACGTCCAAGCACTTCAGGTTCTCGTGGGCCTGGGTGACCAGTTCGTTTATTCTCTCTAAGGCCTCGTCAAGGGTGCGGGGAGTGGGCATCTCAAGAGGGTCAACCCCCACCACCTCGCATAGATGATCCAGCAGGGTAGATAAGTCTTTTGATATCTCGCTGCTCTCAACCTCAGGAGAGAGCTCAAGCAGAAGAGCAAACTCGTCCCTTATCAGCTTGAGATCCTGGGGCTCTTGAGCACCCTTTATCATCTCTCTCAAATAGCTACACTTCTCCTCCTCTAAACCGAGTCTCACCCGTAATAAGGCAAGAAGAGACAAGAGGAGCTCTCTACACTCCTCCATCCTCGTATTCTCCACTTCCTTCACCTCCCATATCAGAGCTCACAACCTTTTGACCTTTCACTCTATGGGAATATATACCAAATATAGGAGAGGATAAAGGTTATGGCCAAAGAGGATGAGAGGATAAGTGTTCTGGTAGAGAGCTTAGAGTCGGTGAGCCTATTGCTAAGGCAGGAGGTTGAGAAAGAGAATGGTGTGGACTGGGATAAGGTCAAAAGATACATGGAGAAGCGAGAAGAACTGGTCTTAGCCATAGGAAGATTGAAGAGTGTGCCTCCTAAGGAGCAAAAGAGGATTGAGAGGCTGGTTAAAGAGGACAAGAGGACGATAGAAAAATTAGAGGAGATGAGGGACAAGGTGGCTGCCCAGATGAGGCGGATAGGAAACCAAGGGGCAGGCAGGGTGTTGGACACAAGGGGGTGAAACGTGTACTCTCGTAGCACTATGCACCTTCTGTTGAAGTCCAGCTTTCTCTACAACGATCTGCCCTATTTGAACCGACCAGTCACCAGAGAGCTGGACCAGCACACGGTGGTTGAGAGAAGGGAGCGGGAGAGGGAGCGAACCCAAGAGAGCAATGAGGGCAGGGAGGCAGAGCCATGGAGAAGAGGGCTGGATGTAAAAGCGTGAAAGAGGGAGATAAAGGCCGCACCTTTGCGCGCACCAAGGTGCGAGTACCTTTCAAGGCAAGGTTTTTGAACCCAGACGACATAGAGAGAGAGATAGAACTCATCTGTTCAGGGCTGGGGAGAGGAGACGCCGAGTTTAAAGAGGTCAAGAACATTCGCAGGGTGCTCAAAGAGAGATACAAGCTCCAGACAACCAGGGAAGAGAGCATGTTCATAATAGACATGCTCACCGCCATCTGGATGAGGCTTGACAGAATTGAGAAGCACCTTGGAACTGTGCCTCCTATTAAATGCGATTTTGAGGGAGCCACCCACGACATAAGCGGAAGCGGATTCTCTTTTTACAACCCTGAGAGCATAGAGGAAGACACCCTTTTCTATGTGTTTCTTGAGATTCCCCTATTCCCTAAGAACGGCATAGAGGCCGTGGCAAGGATCACGAGAAGCACAAAAGAGGATGAACGCTGGCTTATTGGAGCATCCTTTGATTTCATCAGAGAGGACGACAGGGAGGATCTGATAAAGTTCACCTTTATGAAGGCAAGGGAAATCCTCGCCCGAGGGGGGAAGGATTCACATTGAACCCTGTACTGGCCATCCTTTTTCTTCTTCAACTCGTACTGGATGTTGTGATCATAGCTCTGCTCTTTTTAAGGTGCAGAGGAGGGGGTAATAAAAAGGAGGAAGACGAAGAGAAGAAGAGAGAGTTTGAAAAGGAAATTGAGCTCTACCAGTCGGTGGTTGAAGAGGCAAAAGGGGCAGTTGTTAATGCCAAGATAGCCATAGAGAACCTGATAAGGCTCAAAAAAGAGACCCAACAGGTTGGTGAGACAGCAAGAAAGCGTCTTGAAGAGGCCGCCGCCAAGTCGGAAGAGAAGGTGATATCAAGAATAGAGCAGATGGAGACCATCTACAGCCAGCTTATGCAGCACGAAGAGGTTGAGCGCTTCAAGGCCTTATTGATACAGAACATGATAGAACAGGGCAGAAGCAGCGAAGAGATAGCCCAAGAGCTCGGCCTGCCCTTTGGAGAGGTTGAGCTTATTGCCCGCATGAGACAGAGGAGAAGCAATGTCTAAAAGAGAAGGTAAAGAGAGCAGAAGCACGAAAGAGACCGAGATTGAGGTTCAGTTCTCCCTTGACGGAGAGGGTGTCTCCAACATCTCTCACCCATGCGGATTTCTCGCCCACATGCTTGACTCAATGTGTCGCCATGGGGGGTTTGATATGGAGCTTGAGGCCAAAGGTGACATTGAGGTTGACCTACACCACGTTGTTGAAGACACCGGCATAGTTATGGGAACGGCTCTGAGAGAGGCCCTTGGAGACCTTGAAGGCATAGAGCGCTTTGGTGAAGCCATAGTGCCCATGGACGAGTCTTTGGCTCTGGTCGCCTTAGACATCTCAGGTCGGGAGGGGCTCTTCTTTGACGCCAGCTTCTCTTCACCAAAGGTGGGTGAGTTTGATACCGAGCTGGTGGAGGAGTTCTTTACGGGATTCGTAAGAGGAAGCCGCATAACCCTCCACATAAAGCTGCTGCAAAAGGGAAACACCCACCACTCCATTGAGGCCATCTTCAAGGCCTTCGGTAGAGCCCTTGCCCGGTCTGTGGCAATAAGCAAAAGAAGGGGAGTACCATCCACCAAAGGGGTAATAGAGTGATAGCAGTAGTTGACTACCGCAGGGGCAACCTTAGAAGCGTCCAGAAGGCCCTTGAACGTATGGGAGGCAATGCTGTGGTCACCGGTGATCCCACCGTCATTAAAGATGCCAAAGCCGTTGTTCTGCCGGGGGTAGGGGCCTTTGGGGACTGCTTGCGCAACCTTGAAGAGCTTAAGCTTGTGAACCCTGTCCTTGACTCCATTGAGTCGGGCAAGCCCTTCTTGGGAATATGCTTGGGGCTTCAGCTCCTCTTTGAGGAAAGCGAGGAGTTCGGGCGAACCCCTGGATTGGGAGTGATCAAGGGCAAAGTGGTGAGATTCAGGGACATGAACGGCCTCAAGATCCCCCACATGGGGTGGAACTCTATTGAGAAGGCCAAACCCAACCCACTTCTGGAGGGAGTGAATGATGGGAGCTACTTCTACTTTGTCCACTCCTATTATGTTGTGCCTGACGAGGAAGAGGTTGTGGCCACAAGAACCACCTATGGGCCTGTCACCTTTGTCTCTATGATCCAGAAGGGAAACCTATGGGCCAGCCAGTTTCATCCCGAAAAGAGCCAGAAAGTTGGGCTCAAGGTCTTCAAGAACTTTATTGAAACCGTAGAGAGGACTTGACATACGAGAGCGTGACCAGATAGGGAATAAGGCAAGAAGCGGGCGTAATTCAGTGGTAGAATGCCAGCTTCCCAAGCTGGAAGTCGCGGGTTCGAGTCCCGTCGCCCGCTCCAATTCCGGAAATAAAGGAGCCCAGATGAAGAAGGCGAGACTTCTCTCCCTTTTCGCCCTTCTCTATACAACCGCTTTCATGGTGTGGGGATGTGGCTACACCCTTGTTGGAGAAGGAGCACCAAAGGGATGGGCCCATGCCAAGGTGCATCTCAAAGGAAAGTCCATTGTTATCAACACTTTTCGCAGTGATGTTAACGAACCAGGGGTAGAGAACATCGTCACCTCTTACGTGAAGAACGAGTTTGTTAAGGACGGCAGGGTTAAGGTGGTGGCAGCTGGAGGAGACTACACCTTAGACGGCACAGTTGTAACCTACGAGAAGGACACTGTGGCCTTAAACAAAGAAGGCGACACCGCCCAGTACAGGCTTACGGTTGGGGTGGACTTTGTGCTCACCGACAAGAATGGAAACGTGGTCTGGAGTGCCAGGGATCTCAGGGACTCCCAAGAATACCAATCTTTCAGAGAGATTGAGAGAAACAAAGCATCAGAGAGAAAGGCCCTCAGAGAGGCGGCCCGGGACATCGCAATAATGGTAACGGGACTTCTCCTTTAAGGTGTCCCTGCAGACCCCCTATATCCACAAGATCTTTCAGGAGCCGAGATGGCTAAAGCCGAGAAGATCAACATCTTAAGCCCCCGATCCCTCTTTCAACTGGTGGCAAAAGAGAAGCTTCCTCCTTTCATCCTTTTCATCAACTGCAAAGGGGGCCTTTTTCAAAAGGCCATAGAGAGGCTGAGGGAAGAGCTTCTTGGTCCTAACTGGAAGGTGAACTACACCGAGATTGAAGGAAAAGATGCCAGCTATTCGGAGTTAACCGGAATGCTACTCACCACCCCTTTCATGGCCAAAAGGCGCATGGTGGTTGTGAAAGAGGCCGAGGAGTTCTGGAAGTCACTGGGTAAAGAGAAAGAGAGGCTTGGAGAG
>JALWSI010000028.1 GCA_027080315.1 bacterium
TCTGGATCTCAAAAGATACCTAAAACATCCCTATTGGTGGTCTGATGAGGCTGTGGTGTGGGGTAAGAAGGTGGTTATTGTTGGAGAGAGCGCAGAAGGGAAGGGAAGCGTTGCTCGCAAGGAGGAAAGTTTATGCCGGAGCTGAGTGTGGTGATTCCCGTTTACAACGAGAAGGATAACCTTGAGGAGCTTTACCTGAGGCTTAAAGAGGCGATGGAGGGGCTGAAAAAAGATTACGAGATCATCTTTGTGGATGACGGAAGCACTGACGGATCCGCGGAGCTGCTTGACCATATTGCCTCAAAGCCTGGTTCAAGGGTGACCGTGGTGCATTTCAGGCGCAACTTTGGGCAGACGGCGGCCCTGGATGCGGGCTTCAGGCAGTCAAAGGGACAGGTGATAATAACCTTGGATGCGGATCTACAGAACGATCCAGCTGACATACCACGGCTGCTTGAGAAGCTGGAAGAGGGCTATGACATTGTTAGCGGCTGGAGAAGGGATCGCAAAGACGACTTTGTTAAGAGAACCCTTCCCTCAAGGGTGGCGAACTGGTTGATCTCAAAGGTGACTGGCATCTACCTCCACGATTACGGCTGTACCCTTAAGTGCTATCGGAGGGAGGTGGTGGAACACCTCACCCTTTACGGTGAGCTTCACAGGTTTCTTCCTGCCCTTGCAAGCCACATAGGGGCCAGAGTTGTAGAGGTCCCAGTCACCCATCATCCGAGGATTCACGGTGAGTCAAAGTACGGGCTTTCCAGGGTATTCAAGGTGCTGGTGGATCTGATAGTGGTGGTTTTTCTGCTTAAGTACTCAACCAGGCCCTTTCGCCTCTTTGGCTCTGGGGGACTTATCTCTTTTGGTTTAGGTTTTCTGATGGCCTTATACCTTTCTGTGCAGAAGCTCATGCTGGGAGCCCGGATCGGACATCGTCCCCTTCTGCTCCTCTCTGTGCTCTTGATGATCCTGGGGATCCAGCTTGCATCTCTGGGGATACTGGCAGAGCTGCTGATTCGTATCTACTTTGAGAACCAGGGAAGGCTGCCCTATGTGATGAGCTACGTGGTATCAGAGGGAACCACTACCAAAGTCAATGGGGCTTCCTGATCTCTCTTAGGGCAGTCTCTCACTCCACCCCCTAACCCACACCTCTGTGTCTATCTCACCTCCACCTCTTTTGGACACACAGACCCTAAAACCCAGGTGTTGCTTTTGCACAGGCAGGTTTTCGGCAGAGCAGATGAGGGGTTGACCTATCATGGTTTTGCTTTGGGTGAGGTGGCAGTAGAGAATGCCAGTGGTGTAGTCAGTGACCTCTATTGAGAGAACCGCCTCTGCGCTTCCCTGGTAGGCTGTGGGAGGGCGCAGCATGAAAGTGTAGGTGGGGTAGTAAGGGGCATCAAGGGAGAAGCATGCCGTGCTGTTGCCCTCTATGAGATGAACGTGCCTTCTGGTAGAGAAGGGCACTATCTCTCTTTTGGGTTTCTCCCAGGGCCATCGGGGGAGTCTCCACCATCCGCAAAGGGAGAGGGCCCCCAAGCAGAGCAACAACACCCTCCAAACCGTTCCTCTAAACCTTCTCATGAAAGCCTCCTGAACTTGGCAGATGACACCATCTTCGTTTGGATGGTATAGCATGGGTGAGTTTGGATTTGAAGGAGGAGCGACATCCGATATGGTTAGAACGAGATTTGCCCCAAGCCCCACGGGATATCTGCACCTTGGAGGCGCCAGAACCGCCATATTCAACTGGCTCTTTGCCAGGCACCATGGTGGAAAGTTTGTGTTGAGAATAGAGGACACCGATAGAGAGAGATCCACCCAGGAGTCTGTGGAGGAGATTCTGAAGGCCATGAGGTGGTTGGGAATGGACTGGGACGAGGGCCCTTATCTTCAGACCCAGCGCATGGACCTTTACAAGACCGCTGCTCAACGGCTGTTGGACGATGGTAAGGCTTACTATTGTTATTGCACCCCGGAAGAGCTTGAGGCCATGAGGGAAGAGGCCTTGGCGAAAGGGCTTCCTCCAAGATACGACGGTAGATGCCGCCATCTAAGCTCTCCCCCTCCCAACGCCCCTCCTCCAGTGATTCGCTTCAAGACCCCCCGCGAGGGAGAGACGGTGGTGAATGACCTTGTGAAAGGCACAGTCTTTCACAAGGTCATTCACC
>JALWSI010000029.1 GCA_027080315.1 bacterium
AAGAATGGAGGCTCCATCAGAGACAATCAAAGGATCCTTGGCAGAGTGCCTCTTGTAGCCCCTGCTAACTACGGCAACCCTGAGGTCTTTTGAGAACAGGCTTGCCAGGGCCATGGTGGTTGGGGTCTTTCCCGTGCCCCCCACGGTGAGGTTCCCTACCGAGATGACGGGAATATTAAGCTGCCGGGTATTGAAGAGCCCAAGCTGGTAGCACCTCTCCCGCAGGCAGAGACCAGCCTTGTAGCCTGCGGCAAGGCAAGCCCCCACCCCCCTAGGAAGCAGCCTGCCCTGCCACAGCCTTTGAGATAACTCCATCTACCCCTGTGCTAAGTGGCTCAAGGCGGTCTCTAAACGCGCCTTCTTGTCAAGCAGCTCGGCCTTTATGCGCTCCTCTTTCTCTATCACCTCTTTTGGAGCCTTTGAGAGAAAACCCTGGTTATTCAGCTTCTTGGTCACCCTCTCAAGCTCCTTCTCCACCTTCTTCAGGTTCTTCTCTATGCGGGATATCTCTGCGTCTATGTCTATCACCCCTTCAAGGGGAACGTAGATCTCCATCTCTCCCACCACCGAGATGGCAGAATGGGGAGGTCTCTTAGCCTCGGGATCAACGGATATATCCTCCAGAAACGCCAAAGATAGGATTCTCTCCCTGTTTCTCTCCACAAGCTCCTGATACTGCGTGCCACCTTTGCAAACGGCACTGACCCTGTGTGTCAGAGCCACCCCAAGCTCGCCCTTGATGTTGCGGATGGCGGTGATTATCTCCATCACCGTATTCATCTCCTCTTCTGCCTCCGGATCTATCCATTCTTCCTCACAGAGGGGAAACTCTCCCTTTGTCAAGGTGGAACGGTCTCCTGGCAAAAACTGGTTTATCTCTTCAGTTATGAAGGGAATCACCGGATGGGCCAACCTCAATATGGCATCAAGCACATTGAGCAGAACAGCCTGGGCTTGAGCCTTCTCCTTCTCGTCTCCCTTGTAGAGGGGGATCTTGGCAAACTCCACCCCCCAATCGCAGAACTGGTGCCAGATAAACTGGTAGAGGGTGTTTGCATAGCGGTCAAAGTTGTAACCCTTCAAGGCCTTCTCGCAGTCTCTTATGGTTGAGTTAAGCCTGCTCATCAACCATCTCTGGTCAAGAGATAGGCTATTTTTATTTAAGGAAGCCACCTCTTCAACCTCCTGGGTGTTCATGAGAACGAAGCGAGAGGCATTCCACAGCTTGTTGATGAAGTGACGGTAGCCCTCTATGCGGGCCTCAGACATCTTTATGTCTCTACCCTGAGCAGCTAAAGCGGCAAGGGTGAACCGGAAGGCGTCGGTGCCGTACTTCTCCATCATCACAATGGGATCAATCACATTGCCCCTGGTCTTGCTCATCTTCTGACCGTGCTCGTCCCTCACCAAGGCGTGGATGTAAACATCGTAGAAGGGCACATCGCCCATGAAGTGAAGGCCCATCATCATCATACGGGCCACCCAGAAGAAGAGAATGTCAAAGCCAGTGACCAGAACGCTGGTGGGATAGTACCTCTTGAGCAAAGGGGTCTCTTCTGGCCAACCCATGGTGGCAAAGGGCCAGAGGGCCGAAGAGAACCAGGTGTCAAGCACGTCTGACTCCTGTTCAATCTTCTCGCTGCCGCAGTGGGAACACTTGGTAAGCTCATCGGTTGAGACCGAGATCTCTCCACAATCCTTACAGTGCCAGGCTGGTATCCGGTGCCCCCACCAGATCTGCCGTGAGATGCACCAGTCGCGAATGTTCTCCATCCACTCGTAATAGACCTTGGTCCACATAGGGGGAACAATCTTGGTTCGGCCTTCCCTAACCGCCTCAATGGCTTTTTCTGCAAGGGGTGCGGTCTTTACAAACCACTGGGTTGACAGGTAGGGCTCAACCACCGTTGAGCACCTGTAGCAGTGACCCACCGAGTGTACGTAGGGTTCTATCTTCACCAAAAGGCCGGCCTTCTTCAGATCTTCAACGATCCTCTCCCGGCACTCTTCACGGCTCATTCCCTTGTAGGGACCAGCCTCTTCGTTCATGGTGCCGTCGGGATTCAGTATGTTGATCACCTCAAGCCCAAAACGCTGACCAATCTCAAAGTCGTTGGGGTCGTGGGCAGGGGTTATCTTGAGAGCACCGGTATCGAACTCCATGTGAACG
>JALWSI010000030.1 GCA_027080315.1 bacterium
GGCCTTCTCTTTCGCCTCAGAGGCGCTGTGGGCGAGCTCTCCCTTTGGGATGATCTCGTTTCCCCTGAGCCAGGCTTCAAAGGCCTGGGCAAACTGTTCTTGAGGGTTTCTGGCCGAGTGGCTGTCCAAGGGCTCTCCACAGTCTATGGTGTTAGAGATGTAGCCATTCTCTCCCAGGACCCAGTCAAGGGCGTGCCCCATCTCGTGAAAGAGCATGTTGTGCTCACCCTGAGACACAAACAGGTCCCTCTGGAATAGGAATATGGCGTTCATCTCGGGGTTGAAGTGGGAGTAGTGGCAAGAGGGCCTGCCGTCAGCGAGGAGCCTGGTTCGGGGTATCAGTCCGTTAACCGAGGCATCGCTGCGAAAGAGAAAGATCTTCACCTCTGAGAGGATCTCAAGTATGGCTTTTGGCACCCTCTGCAAGGCCTTCTCTACCCACTCCCTTGCCGTTGAGTGGTAGCAGTGCTCAATCTTCACCAGGCTTTTCCTTTCCTTTGCCCTTCACTTTTGCCAGCCACCTTACCAACAGCGCTGCCACCATGAGCAGTGAAAGCCAAGGCAGCCAGTCTCCCAGCTTTGCCGCAATGGTTTCGCCCCGTAGAGGATACACGTATCCCAAGAGCACCTCTCTTTTGAATAGATCGCTCCTTTTAACCACTTTACCAGTGGGATCAACAAAGGCTGAGATCCCTGAGTTTGTGGCTCTGATTAACCAATGGCGGTTCTCTACTGCCCTGAATATGGCTGCTGCAAGGTGCTGGTAAGGGGCAAGGGTTTTGCCAAACCACGCATCGTTACTCATGTTCACCAGGATTTCTGCCCCTTTTCTCACCTCTGCCCGAGCTATTTCCGGGAATATGGACTCGTAGCAGATGAGCACCCCCAGTTTTCCTTTGGAGAAGGGGAGGGGATTGAGGCTTTTTCCGGGAAGGAAGCCGTTTTTGAACCCCACAATCTGGGTTAAGAAGGGGAGCAACCCTTTCAGAGGCACGTACTCCCCAAAGGGCACGAGGTGGGTTTTGTCGTACCAGCCGAGGGTGGTGCCATTGCCGTCGATCAGATAGGCCCGGTTCACCGAATAGTAGCCGTCGTTTCCTTTAACCCACCGGTAAGAGCCCACAACAACGGGGGCCTTGCAGCTTCTTATCTCCTCCCACAGAAGGACGGTTCTCTCGGGATCCTGAAAGAGGGGAAAGGGCATGGTGGTTTCAGGAAAAACCACGAGATCTGGTGCTTTTTTGCAGGCGTTTTGCATGATCTCCAAGTTGATCTTAGTGTTGGGCTCCACAAGTTTGGGATCAAACTTTTTGTGGACCCCTATGTTGGGCTGAAGCACCGCAACCTTCAAAGTGGCCCTTTGCTGGGCTGAAGGGTGTAGTTTTATTTCTCCATAAAGCATTGATGCCACTAAGATCGCCACTGGCACCAAAAGAGCTAAGCCTCGCTTCTTTAGCACCTTGCGTGCAAGTGCATCAAAGATTGCACCGTTCACCATGGCCACCACAAAGGAGACTCCCCATGCCCCTGTGATGTCGGAGAGTTGGATGAACAGGGGATGGTTCCACTGGCTGTGTCCCAAGAGGAGCCAGGGAAACCCTGTAAAGAGGTGTCCCCTAAGGTACTCCCCTGCCACCATTGCAACTGGAAAGATGAACCAGATGGGAAGATCCATTCTCCATCCCAAAAGCACAACCACTCCGCTACCACCTGTGAAGAGGCCCAGGTAGATGGCCATGGCGGCGAGGGTTAAGAGGGCCACAGGCATGGGGACCATTCCCCCGTAGGTGGAGATGGTGCGGGGTATCCAGTAAAGGGAGGAGAGCCAGAATAGGGTTCCTGTTGTCCAGAATGCCAGAAAGGCCCTTGTGGTAGAGAGTTTCCCTTCTCTCGTGATGTTCCATAGATTCAGTCCCGCAAATAGGGGTAGAAAAGCGAACCAGGCAAGCCAGCCCGTGGGCCAGGGGGGCATTGAGAAGAAGAGTAGTGCGGCTGATGCAGCAGAGGCACCAAGCAGAAGAAGGCTCTCTCTTCTCACAGGGCCATCCCCATCCAGAGGTGGATTATCAAAGCCTTACCGGCACACCACGCTTTTTAAGATACTCTTTGGCCTCTCTTATTGAGTACTCCCGATAGTGGAAGATGGATGCGGCGAGTACGGCGTCTGCCTTGCCGTCAACTATGCCCTCGTAGAGGTGTTGAAGGTTGCCCACCCCTCCTGAGGCGATGAGGGGTATGGTGGTGGCCTCTGAGATGGTGCGGGTTAGCTCTATGTCGTAGCCTATCTTGGTGCCATCGCGATCCATACTGGTGAGCAGAATCTCTCCCGCTCCCAGGTCCTCAACCCGTTTGGCCCACTCCACCGCGTCTATTCCCGTTGGGGTGCGTCCCCCGTGAATGTACACCTCCCAGCCTCTGTTCTCTCTTCTCTTTGCGTCTATTGCCACAACTATGCACTGGCTACCAAAGGCCTTTGCTCCCTCTTTTATCACCTCGGGGTTCTTCACCGCTGCGGTGTTGAGAGAGACCTTGTCGGCACCGGCTTTGAGCATCTTGCGGATATCCTCAAGGTTTCTGATGCCCCCTCCCACGGTTAGGGGCATGAAGACCTCTTCGGCGGTGCGGCGCACAACGTCAACCATGATCTCCCTCTTCTCGTAAGATGCGGTGATGTCTAAAAAGACGAGTTCGTCTGCCATCTCCTCATCGTAGAACCGGGCGTTATCCACGGGATCGCCGGCATCTCTCAGGTTTACGAAGTTCACTCCTTTAACCACCCTGCCTTCCATCACATCCAGACAGGGTATAATTCTCTTTGCCAGCATGTTTTCTTCCTCTCTCACAATGGGTTGTACCCTTTTCTACCATAAGGCGGTGTGGGATAGAAACAGCACTGGAGGAAGAATGGATAACCTGCTCTTTTCTGCTGTTGGTGAGGCCCTTGCCAAGGAGATCGTGGGCAGGAGGGTGGGAGGGGTGGTGAGCTCCTCTGCTCTCTGGGTTGAGATGGGTGTGGGGAGAGACACCCTGGTCTTTATTCTTAACCCCAATGAGCCTGTGATCTTTCTCTCTTCCCGTAAGCCTGCTGGCACCAAAGAGAGATCCCACTTTGCCTGGGTGCTTGAACAGCACCTTAAGGGTGGGGTGATTGTGGGGGCGTTCAGGTGTTACGGAGACAGGGTGCTGGCGGTGGTGGTGAGGGTGCGTGACAAGATTGGCAGGGCCACCAACTACACCTTGGTGGCAGAGGTGATGGGCAGGCACTCCAATCTGGTTCTTATCAACCCTGAGGGCAAGGTGGTGGAGCCTTTGAAGAAGGTATATCCCGACATGAGCAGGGTACGCCATCTATTGCCTGGCTTCCTTTACTATCCTCCGCCTCCGGTGAAGAGGAAGGATCCCCTCACCATTGGGAGAGAGGAGTTTCTTGAGGTTGGGGTTGCTTATCCCCACCTTGAAGATGCCCTGAGAAAGGGGCTCTCTCTTCCGGCTTACGGGGTGGAAGAGATCTTGAAGAGAGTTCAGGGGGATGAGGGCCCTCAAAGGCTGCTGACGGCGTGGAATGCTCTGCTGGATTTGAGGAAGGAGCTTTTTGAGGGCAAGGGGTATTTGTGCGATGAACGCTGCTCCCCTTTTTCCTTGACTGGGGAGGGGTGCAGGGAGCTGCCGATTCTAAAGGCTGTGGAGGCCTTCTTTGAAGAGCGCCAGCTTCAGAAGACCATGGATGAGGCAAGGGGGGAGCTCCTGAAGGCCTTAAGGCGGAGAAGGAAGAGCCTTGAGAAGGCCCTTACCAAAGAGAGGGTCAAGTCTCTGGAGTATGCCCAAGAGGAAGCGGATCGCTACCAGCGATGGGGAGAGGTGATTCTCATAAACCTCAATAGTATTCAGAAGGGGGCTTCCAATTTGGAGGTGGAAGATCCCTTTGAACCCGGTAAGACCATCTCCATCCCTCTCCAGAAAGGGGTTCCCTTTACCCAGGTGGCTCAGGACTACTTCAACAGGGCCTCTAAGATACGAAAAAAGAGGAAGGCAGCAGCCAAACGGCTTGAAGAGCTTGAACAGATGCTCCAGTTTTTAGACTCCCTTTTGTGGAGTGTGGAGTCTGCTGAGACCTTAGATGAGCTGAAGTCCTTAAGGGAAGAGCTGGTGAAAGAGGGGCTTCTTGAGAAGGGGAGAAAGAAGGAGAAGAGGTCTCATGCACCTGCCCGTATTCTTCCCTACCGGGTCTTTGAGACCCCTTACGGTAATAGGCTTCTGGTGGGCAGGCATCCCAAGGGCAACGAGTATGTCACCTTTAAGGCGGCCTCCCGTTTTGATCTCTGGCTTCACGTCAGGGACTTTCCAGGTGCCCATGTCGTCTTGAAGGGTGGTGGGATCTCTGAAGAGGAGATTGCCATGGCGGCCTCGGTGGCGGCCTACTTTAGCAGGGCAAAGGATTCGCCCAAGGTTGAGGTGGTTTACACCCAAAGGCGGTATGTTAAGCGGCCTCCTAAGGCCCCAAAGGGCTTTGTGCTCTACTCAAAGGAGCGCTCTATTGCAGTGAAGCCCGAGATTCCTCAGGGGGTCAAAGAGGTGAAGGGTTGATCATCCCCAAAGGGAGATCACAACGGCACCGGCAACCATAAGCGAGCCCCCTGCCAGCCTCCCCAGAGGGCGGGACTCTTTGAATATGATTATCCCCAGAATCGCCCCCCATAGGACAGAGGTGCGTTTCACAGCAATCATGTAGGGCACCTGAACGAGGCTTATGCCTATGAGGTGAAAGAGAAGGGAGAGGGCAGAGAGTATCCCCATACCGGTAAGCAGGGTCTCTCTGAGGACCATAGGGGTCTCTATCTTTGTAATTTTGAGAATGAGGGTGCTTACCACCAGCATCTCCGCTGAGAATACCACAACCACAAAGGTTGGAGAGGAGAGGTTTATGGCCAGTTTCCCCAGATTTGCAGTGATGCTGTAGATCATGGCCACCCCCAGCATCATCTGGCAGCCCTTCTCTCTTTTGAGGGTTTTTATGGAGGAGATAGGGGAGTTCTCCTCTGCCAGCAGGATGTAGGAGCCCACCACCACCAGCACCACCCCTGCAATTCCCAGCAGAGATAGGCGTTCACCTGTGAGGAGAGGCGAGGTGATAAGGAGAAATAGGGGAGTGAAAGAGAGAAAGGGAAGGGAAAGGGAGATGGGGGAGTGTTCAATGGCCTTCCAGTAAAGGTAGATTGCTGCAAGCTCTAATGGGAGGTCTGCTGCAAGTATTGCCCAAAAGGAGAGGGGAGTTGCTTTGAACGATACCCAGGGAAGCAGGATTAGAGCCAAGGCACCCCAGAATATTGACCTTGCCCATAGCATCTGCCAGGGATGGTATTTTCCCCTTAAACCCTTTACACAGGCATCGGCTCCCGCCTGGGTGAAGGCGGTGAGCAGGCTGTAGATTAACCACACCTGGGGGCTTAGGAGGGCTGGTTTCTTTTATCCACCACCCTCACCGCCTTACCTGCAGGGCGGGGTATGCTTCCTTCGGGCACCAATGAGAGGTTCACCCTGAATCCTAAAAAGTCGTAGAGATGGGTTGCAAGGTGCTCTCTCAGGTCTTCGCTTGAGGCCCCCTCTTTCACCTCAAGCACAACGCTAACCACCGGTTTTCCCTTCTTGCGCTCAAGAATGATCTGGTACTCTGTGCCCACCTCTTTGTGTCTCAGCAGCAGGGCCTCAATCTGTTTGGGGTAAAAATTCACCCCCTTTACCTTGAGCATGTCATCGGTTCTGCCCTTGATACGCTCTATCCTGAGGCAGGTGCGGCCGCACTCACATCTCTCCAGAGACCTGATGGCTGTGATGTCGTTAGTACGGTACCGGATAAGGGGAAGCCCCTGACGGGTCAGGGTGGTGACCACCATCTCTCCCTCTTCTCCTGCTGGAAGTACCTTGCCTGTCTCCGGGTCTATGATCTCAACGATGTAGTGGTCTTCCCACACGTGGATTCCATCGTGGCACTTGCAGTCTATACCTAACCCTACACCACCGGTCTCTGTCATGCCGATGATGTCAAAGGTCTCTATCCCCATGGCTTCTTCAATGCGGCTGCGCATCTCTTCACTCCACACCTCTGCTCCAAAGATGCCCACCTTAAGCTTTGTTCTCTCTGCGAAGTCAAAGTTCTCCTCTTTGGCAACCTCAATGAGCCTCAAGGGGTAGGAGGCAATGGCGCAGAGGGCTGTTGTGCCCATCTCTTCCATGAGCTTGAGTTGCAACATGCTGCGGCCGGCACCTATGGGCACAATCATGGCTCCTATCCTTTCGGCCCCATAGTGGAAGCCGAACCCTCCGTTGAAGAGCCCGAAAGATGGGGTGATCTGGATAACGTCAGACCTGTCTAAACCCGCTGCTGTGAGGCATCGGGCCATAATCTCTCCCCACTGGCGAACGTCGTTTCGGGTGTAGAAGTTCACAATAGGGGTGCCTGTGGTTCCTGAGGACATGTGGAATCTCACAAGGTTCTCCCTCACTGCGCAGGTGTAGCCGTAAGGGTAGCCTTCTCGCAGGTCGTCTTTTGTTAAAAAAGGTAGCTTCTGCAGGTCTTCAAGACTCTGTATGTCCCAAGGCAGCACCTCTCCTATCTTCTTGTGATAGGCGGGGTTGTAGTCCTTTATGCGCTGAATGGTGTTTCTTAGCCTTTCAAGCTGCAGCAGGGCGAGCTCTCCTCGCCTCATTGACTCAAACTCTGGCTGAAACATCTCTTCTCTCCTCATACTCAAACCCCAGTCTAAGGGCCTCAAGGTTCTCTTCTATTCGTTTTGATACCACTTCAAGCAGGACGCTATTCAACTCTTTTAGCTGGGCCTTCAGGTACCTTTTGCCAACAAAGCCTGCCATCACCAGGTTGGCGTACAAAGGGGTTCCCAGGGCCTCTTGAGCCACCTTTGAGGCGTTTATGAAGACCTCATTACCGTTTCCAACTCCCTCTTGGTTAACCACAAGGGGCGATCCATCTTTCAGAAACTTTCTGGCGTTCTCTTGCTCTGCAGGGTGCATGGATATTCCAAGATCCCCTTCTCCCATCTCCACACCTGGGGAGAAGTACCTGCCGATCTTCAACTGGGTTAACACAGAACCTCCCCGGGTGGCCATGCCGTGGGTCTCGGTGCTTATCACCCCCTGGCCTTTTGATACGGCCCATTCACCCAGCACCCGGGCCAAGAGTATCACCCCTTGGCCTCCTCTTCCTGTTATCACCACCTGCATGGGGTCCATCTACTCCTTATGGCCAATGGGGGTCAAGGATCTGTAGAGCCTTATGGTGGCTTCTGCCGTGGCCTCTGTTGAGAATCTCTTAACCCGTTTTTTGCCTTGAGAGCTTAGACGTTTTGAGAGACGTGGAGAGGAGAGTATGGTTTCAACCGATTTTGCTATATCTTTGGGGGACTTAGGCGGTACGAGAATGGCTCCTCCAGAGGCCATCTCCCAGATGGGGGGGATATTTGTGGCCACCACCGGTCTCTCTGCTGCCCAGTACTCAAGCACCGTGTTTCCCAATCCCTCTTTTGTGGAGACCAGCAGACCCACTTCAAAGGCCTTCATGAGAGAGGCCGCCTCTTTCACCTCTCCACAACGGATTATGCAAGAACCAACCCCCAATTTATCTATGAGTTTAACCAGCTTTTCTGTCCGTTCATTATCTCCTTTGCCCACAAGGGCAAGTACAACCCTTCTCCATCTTTTTACCAGTATCGCCATAGCCTCAATAGCGTCTTGTATCCTCTTGAAATAGACCATTCGTGCCACCAGTCCGCAGGCTAAACGGTCTTCTTCTATGCCAAGGGCCCTTCTGGCTTCATAAGGTGGTTGATGTTCAAAAAGCGGCACCCCGTTGTAGATGGTGGTGAGCCTGTGGGGAGTAATACGCAGCTTTTTAACGGTGTTGGAGACCACGTGGTGGGAGACCCCTACCACCTTATCTGCAAGGTGGGTGGCGAAGCGCTCTAAAGCCCTCTTTCTTGGGTTCTCCCAGCTGTAGGGGAAGTGATGGTGCACCACAATTTTCGCCCCTGCAACTGCTCCTGCCATTGCCGTTGGGAAGAGCACACCTCCCATGCGGTGGATGTGAAGGATATGGCAGTTATACCTTACAAGCCAAAGGCTCAGCCTTAGGATCTCGTGAAGCCTGTATTTGCCAGATATGGGCAGAATTGCGGTTGTTACTCCCTCTTTCTCAAAGACCTCCCTTAGTGGCCCATCTCCTTCTAAGGCCAGCACGGTCACTCTGTAGCCTGATCTGCTAAGCCTTGGGGTGAGTAGAGAAAGCTGTTTCTGTACCCCGCCCACACCGAAGGTGGTTATCACCCTGACAACATGGGGGTTATGCTGCAATGGCCTTCTCATTTGAGCCAATAACCCTTGCCATGAAGACGGCAATTAAGAGGGTAGTGCCCCATTGGGGTATTGAGACCATAGAGTGTAGCCCAATGGCGAATAGACCCATGATATACCCAATTGTCTCAGTCTCCTCCTCTCTCCAGGCCTTTTTGAATAGGGCTAAGGCCTCTTTGAAGAGAACCACAAGCAGCCACAGGAATGGAATCAATCCCACTACCCCGCATTGAAGCCCCACCTCCAGAAGTATGTTGTGGCTGTGCCAGAATGGGGTCAAGCCTTTTGATGGATCTCTGCTGATAATCTTTCTGCTTATATGTCTTCCATATCCCCATCCTACAAGGGGACGGGTCTTGATCATATCTATGGTGCTTCTGTATATCCTGTATCTTTCTCTA
>JALWSI010000031.1:0-7193 GCA_027080315.1 bacterium
GCTGATGGGGCTGAACACCTACAATGTGGTCACTTTGGGAGAGGTATCTAAGGGAGTAACCCTTGATCTGAAGGCATACAACAAGAAGGTTGAAAAGATCTTCACCTTTGCTCCAAAGGCAAGCGTATCCTCGCTTAAGATAGCCCTGAAAGGGGCAAAAAAGCTCTGGGTTGATAAAAGCGGAAGGCTGGCGGTGAAAACCGATGCAGGAACCTTCTACTTCACCAGGCCCGTTGCCTACCAGCCCCTTGGCAAGGGTGGCAGGGTCTTTGTTGACGCAAAGTACAAGGTGAATGGCAACACCTACTCTTTTGAGGTAAGCAAGTACGACACCACCAAGCCACTGGTGATAGACCCGTTGCTGGCATCAACATTTTTGGGGGGTAGTAGCACGGATTACGGTTTGGATATCGCTTTGGCTCCCAATGGAGATGTCTATGTGGTGGGAGGAACCGCTGGCTCTACCGATTTTCCCACAAACAGCAGCTCATACAACGGCACCTATGGCGGTGGAGATAGAGATGCTTACGTGGCCGCATTCAACAGCGATCTTAGCGTGCTTAAGTACTGCACTTATCTGGGCGGAAACGGTACTGATGAGGGCTACGGCATAGCGGTGAACGGTACAGGGGCCTACATAACCGGTACCACAAACTCCACTAACTTCCCCACCACCACAGGGGCCTATTGTAGCACTAACGCTGGAGGCTATGACGCCTTCGTGTCAATTCTCGACCCAACACTATCAAACCTTCTTAACTCTACATACATTGGAGGCTCTGGAGATGACTTTGCCTACGGCATAGCCTTAGGAAGCATTTACATCACTGGTACCACCAACTCTTCCGACTTCCCCACAACAGACGGCTCCGGTCTGAATGGGACTTCCGATCTCTTTGTATCTAAATTTAGCGATGACCTTTCATCACTTGATAACTCCATTTTGTGGAACCCAAGCGCCACGGGCACAGCAGAGGGAAGAGGAATAATAAAAGATGAGAACAACGTATTTGTGACAGGCTACTACCCCAGTGCTGGACATGGATTTGACGCACTAATATCAAAAAGGAATCTTGACCTTACAGAGGTATCATATGTAGGAATAGACGTTAACAACCTCAACGACTATGGCTATGACATAACCCAGGATACTTCCAATGTGTACATTACTGGAGAAAGCAACGGCCACCTTTTAATTGCAAGTGTTCCTAAAAGCAACCTAAATAGCGTTACCTCAGTCACCGTAAGTGGAAATGGTGAAGAGCATGGACAGGGAATCGCCATATCAGACTCTTATCTCTATATAACCGGAGATATCTCCTCAGATGAATTCTCCCCAGTACGTGGTGGTCTTTACGACGACACCCTAAACGGCGAAGTAGATGCCTTTGTGCTCAAGATGAACACCAATCTGGATAACAATACTGCCAATTGCACCTATCTTGGTGGAAGCGCCATAGACAAAGGCTACGGCATAGCAGTGAACGGTACGAGGGTGTATGTAACAGGCTACACCAACTCAACCAACTACCCCACAACTGCGGGAGCCTACGACCCCTATCCCAATGGTGAGGAAGACGCCTTTGTGTCTTTGTTAGACACCGACCTTTTAGGCTACCAGCTAACCGTAAACGCCATTGGGCCTGCGGGTTCTGGGAATGCCAGTATGGACGACATCAACACAGTTTCCCACAGTCTCTCGGGAAGCACTCACACCGTAGCAGCGGTAGGGCAATGGAGTGACACCTACAGCAAGGACACACAGGTGCCTCTCAACGCCACTGTAAACGATGAGAAATATAAGTTTGTGAGCTGGAACTGCTCAGACACCACATCAACCACCAATCCTAATATAACCGTGACCACCAATGCCACCATGACCTGCAACGCCACCTTTGATTGGAAGTACTCAGACCTTGGTATCACCAAGTCGGTGGACAGGACCACAGCTTATGTAGGCGACACCATCACCTATACAATTACCATCACCAACAACGGGCCTGACTGTGCCACAGGGGTCGTGATGACCGACACCCTGCCAAGTGGCCTCACAGTGGTTGGCTGCTCAACCACCCAGGGAACCTGTAGCCTAAGCGGCACAACCTTCACCTGCAACGTTGGAACCATAAACAACGGCACCACCTCCAACACAGCCACCATAACAATAACCGCCAATGTGACCTGTCCCTTCACTGGAACCAACAATACCCTCACCAATACAGCCACTATAACATCCTCCAGCAATGACACCGACACATCCAACAACACCGCTTACAACTCCACTGATATCATTGCTAACCTCGCTGTAGATAAGGGAGGTGACTGCTCAACCTGCTACACTGGGGTCACCATTGTGAGTGATGTGAACAGTGGGGATGGTTCTCCTATCAACTGTGGCTCAAATTGCACCAAAGACTTTAACGCCACAACAAATGTAACTCTGAGTTTCACGGGGGTGCCGGCAAACTGCCACTTCGTAGCGTGGAACTGTACACACTGCAATGGCACAAGCGTCATAGACACCAACCCAAGCCACACCGCGACTATGGACGGCAACGTAACCTGCAACGCCACCTTCAATATCAACCATTCTGATTTAGAGGTAACCAAGACTGGAAACAGCACGGTAAATGTGGGGCAAACCATAACCTATACGGTAACCGTCACCAACAATGGTCCCGATTGCGCTACCGGGGTAGGAATGAGAGACGATCTGCCTGCGGGAGTCACTTTTGACTGTGCCACCGCCAGCAATGGCGGGTGCTGCACCAACTCGGGCAGCGGAGTTGACTGTAACTTGGGTACCATAGCCAGTGGTAGCGCAGTAACGGTAACAATAACAGTGACCGCGCCCCCCACCATGGGTAACCTCACTGACAACGCCAGTGCTAACTGCACCAGCCAAGACGACAACACCACCAACAACCAGGACAACTTCACCACAGAGGTGCGGGGATACCTCTTGACCGTGACGGTCTCGGGAAGCGGAACTGTCACAAGCAATCCCGCTGGCATCAACTGTGGTAGCGACTGTGAGGAAAGATACAATCTGAATCAAGACGTGAATCTAACTGCCGAGGCTGGAGACAACTACTACTTTGATCATTGGGAGGGAGACTGCTCGGGAAGTACAACTTTGACAACCGTCACTATGGACTCTGACAAGACCTGCACAGCAGTGTTCTCAAAAATTAAGATTCCTGACCCACCCAATAACTTCAAGGCTCAGATAACCCCATGCGCAGGTGGAGGCGGAAACGCAAAGGTTGTGCTGACCTGGAGCAAGGTGGACGATGCCATGGGCTACATAATCTATGATTCCTTAGGACATCAATTGGCTTGGCTAAGAAGTCCTTACACCACCAGCACCACCCTCTACAACCTGAGTTGCGGCAAGATCTACCACCTGTGCATCAGAACCTGGGGACGCACCCAGAACTCCGACTGCAGTCCTTCCATAACGGTTGAGATACCGCCCTGCGATCAGTGTCAGGAGGAAGCAGACAACAACACCCCAACACCGGTCTCTGTTGACGTTATCTGGCCCACGGACAACAGCAACATCAAATACAACGACTTCTCAGCTGGCAATGGGTTGGTGGTTTTTGCTTGGAAGACAGTGGCAGGAGCCGCAGCCTACAAGCTGTATATCGCTCTCGATGACGGTAGCGGGCCTCAGGGTGGAGAGTACACACCCAAGAAGGGCAATGGCCCCGGAGAGCTCATAGTTGTACCCGAGGCCAACCTTGCAGGCGTTTACTTCATCATGAGCAGAGACGTCTGGAACGCCCTCTCCTCCTACAGGGTGATCTGGAAGGTAACGGCGTTGGACAGCTCAGGAAAACCCTTAGGTGACACAGGAGAAGTGAGCTTCGGCTTTGAGCCCTGGCCGTAAGATTACCCTTTACAAGGATGAAGCGGAAAGAGGCGGGCAAAAGCCCGCCTCTTTTTTGTGAGATACTGGCGGAGGGGGAGGGATTCGAACCCCCGGTACCGTTAAGGTACAGATGATTTCAAGTCACCCGCCTTCAGCCAGACTCGGCCACCCCTCCAGCAGGGGACAATCATAGCCCTTGGAAAAGGCAAGTCAAGGGTGTTATGAGGGCTTCTCTTTCGGAGATAAAAGGTGGTGAAGACAGCATGAGAGCGAAGAAGGTTATGGTTATTGGAGGGGGATTGGCAGGAAGCGAGGCTGCCCATCAGATCGCTTCCAGGGGAACGGAAGTTATTTTGTTTGAGATGAGACCCCAAGCCCTCACTCCAGCACACAAAACGGGGGTGCTTGCAGAGCTTGTTTGCAGCAACTCTCTGAAGTCAGACGATCCCTTGACAGCCTCGGGACTTCTGAAGAGAGAGCTTGAGATGCTTGGATCGCTGGTGCTAAAGGCGGCCAGAAAGACCGCTATACCCGGCGGCAGTGCCCTCACCGTTGACAGAAGGCTCTTCTCTCAAGAGGTGACCAGAAGCTTAAAACAGAACCAAAGGGTAAGGGTGCTAACAGAAGAGGTGAAGAAGCTGCCCTCACAAAGGCCCCTTGTGATAGCCACAGGGCCCCTCACTTCTGAAGCATTATCGGAAGAACTCCAGATGCTTCTGGGAGACGAGTCCCTCTACTTCTACGATGCCATAGCCCCTATTGTGAGCTACGAAAGCATAGACCTTGAGCACGCCTTCTGGGCCTCTCGCTATGGGAAGGGAGGAGACGACTACCTGAACTGTCCCCTCTCAAAGGAGGAGTACGAAATATTCTACCAGGCGCTGGTGGAAGCTGATCCCTTGCCGCTTCACAGCTTTGAGGAACCATCCTTCTTTGAGGGATGCCAGCCCATAGAGGAGCTGGCCAGAAAAGGCAAAAAGACCTTGCTTTACGGCCCCATGAAGCCTGTGGGACTGGTGGATCCCAGAACAGGAAGGCGTCCATACGCCGTGGTGCAACTGAGAAAGGAGAACGCAGAAGGCACCATGCTCAACATGGTGGGGTTTCAAACGAGGCTGAAATACCCTGATCAAAAACGGGTCTTCTCATTGATACCAGCATTGAGAAGAGCAGAGTTTCTGCGTTACGGCAGCATGCACAGAAACACCTACATCAACAGCCCAAGACATCTTATGCCCACCCTTCAATGGAGAAGGGATCCCGAGGTGCTCTTTGCCGGACAGATCACAGGAGTGGAAGGCTACCTTGAGTCCTGCGCCGCGGGACTCGTGGCAGGGCTCAACGCATGGCGGATAACCAAAGAGATGCCTCCTGTTTATCCCCCTGCCACCACCATGATAGGAGCACTGCTCAGGTACATAACCATGGCGTCTGCTGCAAACTTTCAGCCAATGAACGCCAATCTGGGAATACTCCCTCCACTTCCCGTAGAGGCCTCAGGAGAGGATAGGAAGAGGCTGCTTACCGAAAGGGCCCTCAACCATCTTAGGAGTTGGAAGGATAAGGTGTTCTCCAATTGACATTGAAGCCATCTCAACCTAATTAAGGCTATTGTTGGAGAAGGAGGAACTTGATTGCCAGCAGAGTGGTTCAAAAAAGGGGTTATTGGCAGAATAAAGAGCTCTAAGGGTAAGATCCCCGAAGGGCTCTGGATCCGGTGTGAAAACTGCAAAGAGCTGGTTTACAAAAAAGAGGTGGAAAGAAAGGGCAAGGTTTGCCCCAAATGCCACTACCACTTCAGAATCAGCGCTTCAGAGCGGCTTGAGATGCTCATGGACAAAGAGAGCTTCGTTGAGCACGACGCCAACCTGTCACCTTTGGACCCCCTGAAGTTTAAAGACTCAAAAAGGTACACCGACCGCATAAAGGAGATGCAAAAGCGCACAGGTGTGAAAGACGCTGTGGTGTGCGGAGAAGGCACCATAGGGGGATATCCCGTTGAGATAGCGGTTTTTGAGTTCGGCTTTATGGGCGGCAGCATGGGCTCTGTGGTGGGAGAAAAGGTGACCCGCTCCATTGAGAGAAGCCGCGAGAAAGGCATACCCCTCATCATAGTCTCATGCTCAGGGGGAGCTCGTATGCAAGAGAGCCCCCTATCCCTATTCCAGATGGCCAAGACCTGCGCTGCCTTAGCAAGGCTCTCAGAGGCAGGGGTTCCTTACATATCCCTTCTTGCAGATCCCACCACAGGAGGGGTGTCTGCCAGCTTCTCCCTCTTGGGAGACATCATTTTATCTGAGCCCAAAGCACTCATCGGATTCGCCGGGCCAAGGGTGATTGAGGACACAATAAAGCAGAAGCTCCCCGAGGGGTTCCAACGGGCAGAGTTTCTTATGGAGCATGGATTCATAGACATGATAGTTGACAGAGAGAACCTGAAGCCTACCATGATCAAAATCCTCTCTCTATTCACAACAAAAGAGGAAAGGAAGAAAGATGCAGCGGCCTGACGGAAGGGCTCCAGACAAGATGCGCAAGGTGCGTATAGTTAGAAGTTACATCCAATATGCTGAGGGTTCGGTCTTGATTGAGGTGGGAAACACCAAGGTGGTATGCACCGCTTCAGTAGAAAACAACAGGGTACCTCCCTTTCTAAGGGGCAGGGGCTCCGGATGGATAACAGCAGAGTACGGCATGCTGCCTCGCTCCACCCACACCAGAAGCCAGAGAGACAGCACCAAAGGCAAGCCCTCAGGAAGGGGGCAGGAGATACAGCGGTTTATTGGCAGGTGCCTCAGAAGCGTGGTTGACCTTGAGGCCTTGGGAGAACGCACCATCTGGATAGACTGCGACGTCATCCAAGCCGACGGGGGAACAAGAACAGCGTCGGTGACAGGCTCCTTTCTTGCCCTGTGCGACGCGGTTGAGTTTTTAAGGAGGACAGGAGAGATTGAGAAGAACCCCATCAGGGACTACTTAGCGGCTGTGAGTGTGGGCATCTACAAGGGTATGCCTGTGCTTGACCTGTGCTATGCCGAGGATTCAGAGGCCTCAGTTGACATGAACGTGGTGATGACGGGATCAGGGGGGCTTGTAGAGATACAGGGAGCCGCCGAGAAGCGGCCTTTCTCACGGGTTGAACTGGACAAGATGCTCAGCCTTGCAGAAAAGGGAATCCAAGAGCTGGTTAGGCTTCAGGAGAAGGTAGTGGGTTACTCCTTTTGATGAGAAGGGTCGTTAGAGAGATAGAGATAGCCGATAGCGTCACCTGGTTGAACCTCTTTGGAGCCAGAGAAGAGCGCCTGCACCGCATGGA
>JALWSI010000031.1:7203-8747 GCA_027080315.1 bacterium
GCCGAGATGCTTCTCTCGCGCATGGTGGAGGTGGCCTCGGACTCAGAAGGGGTTGATCCATTGGACCTTGAAAAGCCCATAGCAGAGACCGCAAACGGCAAGAGCCCTGAGGAGATTGGCTTCAAAGAGAGAAAGGACCTCTCAATCACCGTTCCCAAAAGGGTGATCAGGCCCAAAAGCAAGAACCAGCGCGACTACATCAAAGCCATGCTCAGCTCAGACATGGTCTTCGCCATTGGCCCAGCCGGCACAGGCAAAACCTACCTTGCAATGGCAGTGGCGGTCTCCTCCCTTTTGAAGAAAGAGGTTGAGAGAATCATTCTAACCCGCCCAGCTGTGGAGGCAGGAGAGAAACTGGGGTTTCTTCCAGGGGACATCCAGGAGAAGGTTAACCCCTACCTGCGCCCCCTCTACGACGCGCTTTACGACATGGTTGAGCTGGGCAGAGCTGAGAGAATGATATCCCGGGGGCTCATTGAGGTTGCGCCTCTCGCATTCATGAGGGGACGCACCCTTGGCAACGCCTTCGTGATCATGGACGAGGCCCAGAACACCTCGCCTGAACAGATGAAGATGCTGCTCACAAGAATAGGATTTGGCTCAAAAGCCGTGATAACAGGGGATGTCACCCAGATAGACCTGCCCAAGGGTAGTGTTTCTGGCTTGGTGAATGCCATAGAGATTCTTGAGGGGATAGAGGGCATAGAGGTGGTGAGACTAACAGAGAGCGACGTTGTGAGACATCCATTGGTACAGAGGATCATCTGGGCCTACGACTCAAAGAGAGAAAGCCCAGACGATGCTCAATAGCTTAAACACTCTCACCCTAAGGCCTCTTAGCTCTCTTCAAAGAGCCGGAGAACCTCCACTATGAAGGGCTGGCAGCAGAACGGGCTTTACCATAAAAAGAGAACGGGTTACGACTGGATCACCCCGAGGCTATGGATCTACTTGACCCTCGCCGCCATAGCCATTGCTCTTCTTCTCACCCCCTACCGAACGGGAATACCAAAACTTAAAGTGGGCGACGTTTCCCCAGTGACCATAAGGGCCCCTTTCAGTTTCCTCGTCCTTGACAAAGAGGCAACAGAAGCAAGGAAAAGGCAGGCTCTACAGGAGATTCCCTTGGTATTTGAGCTGAACAGGGAGTGGTACGACGAGATGGCAGACAAGATCGCCGTGCTCTTTGAGAGGCTAAGAAGCTGCGGAGCTGAGAAGAAAGGGTGCTCTATTCAAGAAAGCCGTAAGATCTTCAAAGAGGTGTTGGGAGTGGTGCCTACTCAATGGGTCTTCAACACCTTTAAGCGTTACCACTATGGGTACGAGATAGAGACTGTGGCCCAGAGGGTTCTCTACCGCTTGGGCAACAGATGGATTGTGGACAACTCCAGCGAGCTACCAGAGAACAGACTCTTGGCCAGCGAAGGGATTCTGGTGAAAGACAAACAGCTTGGCACGAGCTTCTTCACCAGAAGGGTGGAAGAGATCACCACATTGGCAGGGGCTAAACACCTGCTTAGAAGGTTTCTGTGGGAGGAAATACC
>JALWSI010000032.1 GCA_027080315.1 bacterium
CCATAGTGCTATTTTCCGCAGACACCGCCCACGCTGAGGCCGATTACGTGGCAAGAAAGATTGAGGCGTTAAGGCCAAGGTTCCCCGAGATCGCCGTGCTCTACCGCACAAACGCCCAGTCGCGCCTCATTGAAGAGGCACTGATGAGACGGGGAATTCCATACAGGGTTGTAGGTGGACTGAGGTTCTACGACAGAAAAGAGATCAAAGACATCATGGCCTACCTCAGGCTGCTGGTGAATCCAGAGGACAAGCTGGCCTTCTCACGCATAGTGAACACCCCACCCCGGGGAATAGGAGCAGCCACCATAAAGAAGATCATGGACCTCAGCGAGGAGACGGGTTCGCTAAATGAGGCCCTGCGAAGGATAGCCACAGGAGAGGCAGACGCATCCCCTACGGTGCAGAAGAGGGTTGAACGCTTCTACAAAATCATGGAGCACCTAAGGGCCAAAGGTGAAGAGCTGCCTTTAGAAGAGCTGTTTGAGGAGATCTACAAAAGCACAGGCTACCTGCAGGCCCTTCAGGATGAGAAGAGCATAGAGTCAGAGAGCAGAATAGAGAACCTGAAAGAGCTTTTGAATGTGGCCTCAGAGTTTGAAGAGGAAAATGATCCCATAAAGGAGTTCTTAGACAGGGCCACCCTCACCACCTCTCAGGACGAAGGGGAAGATCAAGGAGACAACAGGGTGACCCTGATGACCCTTCACTCGGCAAAGGGCTTGGAGTTTCAGGTTGTATTCATAATTGGAATGGAGGAGGGTCTTCTGCCCCACAGCAAGTCCCTCAACGACTCCGCCGCCATGGAGGAGGAGAGACGGCTCTGCTACGTGGGCATGACAAGGGCCAAAGAGCTGCTCTTCCTCACCAGGGCATGGAGCCGCCAGCAGTTTGGAAGGGAGACCTCATATCTGCCATCATCATTTTTAAAGGACATCCCGGAAGAGCTCACTGTGGAAGAGATGCCCCAGAGAGCCAGAACCCTAAGGCACACCCCCAAGGTTAACACACCTCAAAGGTTCTCAACCCAAGGCTCAAAGAACAAAGACAATGGAGACAACTGGCGAAAAGGGGACACGGTGCTTCACAGGGTGTTTGGCCAGGGGGTGATAGAGTCGGTGATGGGCAGAGGAGAGAAGACCACCTTGGTGGTATCCTTTGAAACTGCTGGCAAACGGGTGCTGAAAGCATCGGTTGCACCTTTAGAGAAGGTGGGCTAAAAGGTAGTTAGAGAAGCGAGGAGGCCTATGATGAAAGAGCAGAAGATCTCACGAGAAGACGTTATCAACGTAGCCAAACTGGCCCGACTGAGGTTCTCAGAAGAAGAGATAGAAGCCTTTAGAGGCCAGCTCAACACCATTTTGGGATACGTGGCCCAGCTTGAAGAGCTGGACACCTCAGATGTGGAACCCACCTTCCATCTTCTTGAGCATAGAAACGTTGTGAGAGCAGACGAGGTTAAGCCCTCTTTATCGCAAGAGGAGGCCCTTCAGAACGCCCCAGAGGCAGACAAGGGTCACTTTGTGGTTCCAAAGATAATAGAGTAAAAGAAGAGCCATCAAGCCGTTTGAGCCTGCCTGCAAAGGCTCTTGATGAGAATTTCCTTTTTGTGAAGGAGGAAGCCCTTGGGTATTGAGATTCCCGTTAGCATAGATAAGGAGATGAGCACCGCCTACATTGATTACGCCATGAGCGTAATCGTGGGCAGGGCCCTTCCCGATGTGAGGGACGGGTTGAAGCCCGTTCACAGGCGCATCCTTTACGCAATGGCCGAGCTGGGGCTGTGGCACAACAGACCTTACAGAAAATCCGCCAGGGTTGTGGGAGACGTTCTTGGTAAGCTGCATCCCCACGGAGACACCGCAGTTTACGACGCCTTGGTGAGAATGGCCCAGCCCTTCTCATTGAGATACCCCCTCATAGACGGACAGGGAAACTTCGGCTCCTTAGACGGGGATCCGGCAGCGGCAATGAGGTACACCGAGGTACGACTAACCTCCATTGCCGAGGAGATGCTTAGAGACATTGAGAAAGACACTGTCAACTTCGTGCCCAACTTTGACAACTCCTTCCAGGAGCCCGAGGTGCTCCCAACACGTATTCCAAACCTTCTCATAAACGGCTCTTCCGGCATCGCCGTGGGCATGGCCACAAACATACCC
>JALWSI010000033.1 GCA_027080315.1 bacterium
CGGATTGACGATGTGGTGACCAACCGCTTCCTGGGCTTTCCCATCTTCATCCTGGCCATGTACGCCCTCTTCTACCTCACCTTCACCCTGGCCTCCTACCCGGTGGAGCTCATCGAAACCGGGGTTGACCTTCTCGGGCGGTTCCTCAGCCACCACCTTCCCCCAGGCCTCGTGAGGGAGCTCCTGGTGGACGGAGTGGTAAGCGGGGTGGGGGGAGTGCTCGTCTTCCTCCCCAACATCCTCTTCCTCTTCCTGGGGATAAGCCTCTTTGAGGACACCGGTTACCTCGCCCGGGCGGCCTTTATCATGGACCGCGTGATGCACTTCCTCGGGCCCCATGGAAAGTCTTTCATCCCCATGGTGATGGGCTTTGGGTGTAATGTTCCTGCAATAATGGCCACCAGAACCTTGGAGAATCCCAAAGACAGGATAATCACCATTCTTATCAATCCCCTTATGTCTTGTTCTGCAAGGCTTCCCATATACGTTCTATTTGCTGGGGCCTTCTTTGCACATCACGAGGGAACAGTTATCTTCTCCCTCTACCTTATCGGGGTTGTGCTTGCCATCTTGATTGCCAGGCTATTCAAGAGTCTTTTCTTCAAAGGAGAGTCTGCTCCTTTGGTGATGGAGCTTCCTCCTTACCATCTTCCCACCGCAAAGGCCGTGTTTAGTACCACCTGGCACCGAACCTTTCTCTTCGTTAAGAAGGCAGGCACGGTTATTTTTGCTGCGGTTATAGTGATCTGGATGCTTGCCCATCTTCCACCTGGGGTTGCCTATGCCAGCAGGGATACCCTTATGGGCAAGATAGGCTCTTTTGTGGCGCCTGTGTTGAAGCCTGCAGGCTTCGGGTACTGGCAGGTAGCTGTGGCATTGATTTTTGGTATACTCGCCAAAGAGATAGTTGTGGGCACTTTGGGTACCCTTTATGGAGGCGAGAATGGTTCTTTAGCCTCTGCTATATCCCAGCACTTTACCCCCCTCTCTGCCTACGCCTTCATGGTTATGAGTCTGGTCTATATTCCCTGTATCGCTACCATAGGAGTGATTCGCAGAGAGACCAATTCCTGGAAGTGGACCGCCTTGGCAGTGGGATACAGCCTCTTCCTTGGGTGGTTTTTGGCGGTGCTCATTTACCAGGGAGGGAGGCTTTTGGGGCTTGGTTGATACGAGGTGCTCCTTGAAATCTGGACTTGTAGCAGGTAGAAGGCTCTACCCATGAGCGATGAAGAGAATCGCATAGAACAGATAAAGGCTTTTATTCGAGATGAGAAAGAGGCAGCCTGGCTATACCGCCATCTTGCCGACATAGAAAAGGATGAAAAGAGGGCCTCCCTCTTTAGGGAGATGGCAGAGATTGAAGAGAAACACGCCCTTTTCTGGAAAGAGGAGCTGAAAAAGCTTGGAGTCAAGGCGCCATCCTTCTCTAAGCCTTCCTTAAAGCTCCGTTTCTACTCCATGCTTGCCAGGTTGATGGGGCCTGTGAAGACCGCCAAGATGCTGGAAGAGAATGAGTACTCCACTGTGCTTTCATACAAGAGAGCCCTCTCCTTTGTGAGCGAAGAGAGCAAAAGCGAGTTAGAGAGGATCATAAGGGACGAAGAGGAGCATCAGAAGGCGGCTATGCACATCAGGTTTGGGGACAAGAGCGAGGAACCCTGGCACACTAAAGGGCTCTCAATAAGGGATGTGATCTTTGGCATGAACGATGGTCTTCTATCCATCTTCTCTCTGGTGACTGGCATGTCTGGAGCCACTGCCAACAACACCCATACCGTGGTCCTGGCGGGCTTTGCTGGCACCTTGGCTGGGGCCATCTCCATGGCGGCTGGGGCCTATGTTTCTGTGCAATCTGAGAAGGAGGCTCAGGAACGCCAGATATTCCTTGAAAGAGAAGAGCTTGAGGCTATGCCAGAGGAGGAAGAGAAGGAGCTGGTGGTCATGTTTCAGCTAAAGGGCTTCACCGAGGAGGAGGCTAAAAAGATAGCCTCTCGCATGATGGAGGACAAAGAGAAGGCCTTGGAGCACATGGTTAGAGAGGAACTCGGTATAGACCCAGAAGGGTTGCCTCAGCCCTGGAAGGCTGGAGTGGCCTCGGGAGTCTCTTTTATGGTGGGCGCGGCAGTGCCTATGCTGCCTTTTCTCGTCTTTTCTCCTTCTTGGGCCATGCCCATGTGTGTTTTAATGAGCCTTGGTGGGTTCTTTGTGATAGGGGCTGGCCGCACCATAGTAACAGGGAAGAACCCCCTAAAATCGGGGCTACAGATGTTCTCCATAGGAACAGGAGCCGCAATAGTCACATATCTGCTTGGCAAGGTGTGTGGTGTTGCGGTGTAGGGTTTGAAGCCTATTTTTGAAATACAAAATCCTTAGCGTGGAGATGAGATGAACCTTTTGAAGCTTGTGAAAGAGAATGGTGTGCTTTTGGCGCCCTCTGTTCTTAGCGCGGATCTGTGGCGTTTGGAGGACGATATTCGTTCAATTGAGAGGGGTGGAGCACACCTTATCCATCTGGACGTGATGGACGGGGTGTTTGTGCCTAACATCTCAATGGGTTTCCCTCTTCTGGATGCCCTGAGAGAGCGCACCTCTCTGCCCTTGGATGTTCATCTTATGATCGTTGAGCCTGAGAGGTATGTTGAGCGATTCGTTAAGGCAGGGGCAGAGATTGTGAGTTTTCAGGTGGAGGCCACCTACCATCCCCACAGGGTGCTTGGCATGATTAAAGAGGCAGGGGCCAAGGCGGGAATGGTCCTGAATCCTGGGACCCCTCTGAGTGCCATTGAACACCTTCTTGAAGAGGCAGACATGGTGCTTGTTATGTCTGTGAACCCTGGTTTTGGAGGGCAGAGGTTTATCTCCTCTGTTCTCAATAAGATAGAGGCCCTTGTATCCCTTGTGAAACAGAAAGGTCTTTCAACGGTGATAGAGGTGGATGGAGGGTTGGGTGAGTCCACCATACCTTCTGTTGTGAAAGCGGGAGCCCAGGTGTTGGTTGCAGGTTCTGCGGTCTTTGGGGCTGAGGATGTTGAGAGCGAAACGAGAAAGCTGGTGAATTTGGCAAAGCTCAGCCTTTGATGGAGGTGTGGGTGTGTCTTCTGCAATCTTCCCGGTAAACAGAATAAGAAACATGGGCATAGCGGCCCATATTGATGCTGGAAAGACCACCATAACCGAGAGGATCCTGTATCTCACGGGACGGATTCACCGCATTGGAGAGGTTCACGATGGCCAGGCGGTGATGGACTGGATGGAGCAGGAGAAGGAGAGGGGTATAACCATCACCTCGGCAGCCACCTTTTGTGAGTGGAAGAAGCACGAGATAAACATCATTGATACACCAGGTCACGTTGACTTCACCGTTGAGGTGCAAAGGTGTCTCAGAGTTTTAGATGGGTTGGTGATGGTTTTTTGCGGAGTAGGGGGGGTTGAGCCCCAGTCTGAGACCGTTTGGCACCATGCCCAGAGCTACAAGGTGCCAACCATAGCCTTTGTGAACAAGATGGACAGAATAGGTGCCTCAATGGACTCGGTGGTTGAACAGATTGAGGAGAGATGCGGGATCGTTCCCGTTGCTTTGCAGATGCCGATTGGTTCAGAGTCAAACTTCTCTGGTGTTGTGGATCTCATCTTAATGAAGGCCCTCCTGTGGGGGGAGAATGTTGAGGATATGAAGGAAGAGAATATCCCCTCAGAGCTGCTTGAAGAGGCCGAGCTTAGGCGTTCTAAGCTGATTGAGTTGGTTGCGGAGAACGACGATGAGGTGATGGAGGCCTATTTAGAAGAGAGGGAGATCACCGAAGATGAGTTAAAAAAGGCCATTAAGCGAGCCACCCTTGCTGGAAGAATCATGCCTGTGCTCTGTGGGTCTGCCCTTAAGAACAAGGGTATTCAGCCTTTATTGGATGCGGTTGTCTGGTATCTACCCTCTCCCAAAGAGGCACCGCCCATTGAGGGGGTGGTGCCCAAAAGCGAGAAGAGGGAGAAGCGTCCTCCCGATCCCAAGGGGCCTCCCACTGCCCTTGCCTTTAAGGTCAGCATGCTGTCGGGGCATAAGCTGGTCTATTTCAGGATCTACAGCGGGGTTTTTAAAGAAGGCATGAGGCTTCTCAACACCACCTGTGACAGAAAGGAGAAGCTGGGCACTCTCCTTAGGATGCATTCAAACCGACAGGAGAGGGTTGATGCCCTTGGCCCCGGAGAGATTGCCGCCACTACCAGCCTTAGGTGGACAAAGACAGGAGACACCCTTTGCGATCCTTCTAAGCCCATAGTGCTTGAGGGAATGGAGTTTCCTGAGCCTGTCATCTCGGTGGCTGTGGAGCCCAGAAGCCAGTCAGAAGGCGATAGTTTAGAGGCAGCACTGGCCATGCTGGCAGAGGAGGATCCCACCTTCTCTTTTGAGAGGGACGAGGAGACCGGGCAGATCATAGTTTCTGGCATGGGTGAGCTGCATTTAGAGGTTCTATTTGAGAGGCTACGAAGGGATGTGAACTTGGAGTTCACCGTTGGTCAGCCCCAGGTGGTTAGAAAAGAGACCATCACTCGTCCGGTTGAGGTGGAGGAGCTTGTTGATAGGGTTCTTGGGGACGAGGATGAGCAGCTCTTGCTGTTTGGTGGCGTCTCTTTGAGGCTTGAGCCTTTGGAGAGGGATGCGGGGGTTGAGATTGGATGGGAGGGAGATATTCCAGAAGGTGTGGACGAAGGGCGACATGCCAACCTCCTTAATGTCATACGCAAGGCCATAGAGGATGGCCTTACCGCTGGCGTGGTGGAGGGGTATCCCGTTACCGATCTCAGGGTATTGGTCACCGGATACACCTACGAACATGGGAAAACCACTGAGCAGGCCATAGCTATGGCTGCATCTTTGGCCTTGAAGAAGGGGCTTGAGAAAGGGGAGAGCGTGCTTCTGGAGCCCATAATGGAGGTGGAGGTGATAGTTCCCTCTGAGCACTTGGGGGATGTGACAGGGGACCTTGGCAGTAGAAGGGCGAGAATAGAGGGGATAACAGATAAAGGGAGCGTTCAGGTTGTGAAGGCCTATGTGCCTTTGCGCATGATGTTTGGTTACACCACCACCCTGAGATCCCTTACCAAGGGCAGGGGAAGCCACTCTATGCAATTGCACCGTTTTGACGCGTTCTGAGGCATGATAGGATCTTTTCCAATTGACAGAGAGGCCCAACGCCTATACTGAAGAGCGGCGGTTGGCTTCTCGGAGGTAGGAATGCTCAAGGTAGAAAATCTTAAGGTAGAGGTTGAGGGAAAGGAGATTCTGCACGGGGTCTCTCTGGAGGTGCCTGACGGAGAGGTGCATGTGCTCATGGGGCCCAATGGCTCAGGGAAAAGCACCCTTTTGATGGCCATAATGGGGTTTTCTGGATACAGGGTTACAGAGGGTAGGATCCTCTTTAACGGGGAAGATATTACAGATCTACCCCTTCACGAAAGGGCGAGAAGAGGGTTGGGGATAGCCTTTCAGCGCCCTCCTGTGGTGAAAGGTATTAAAACCCGGCACCTTTTAGGCATATGCCTCAACAAGGGAGAGATTAAGCCGCTCACAAAGGATACCAAAGAGAAGATAGAGGCCCTTGCTGAGGAGATGAACTGCAAGCCATTTCTGGATAGAGAGGTGAATGCCGGACTGTCTGGAGGGGAGGTTAAACGTTCAGAGCTGATGCAGCTTTTGGCTCAGGATCCCAAGATGGTGCTGCTTGATGAGCCTGAATCGGGGGTTGACCTTGAGAACATTGCCCTTCTGGGAAAGGCCATAAACAGCCTTCTTGGCAGAGGGCTTGAGCCTAACGGCATTACCCCTCTCAAAGAGAAGAAGGAGAGAAGGAAGAGATCTGCCTTGGTGATAACTCACACAGGACACATCTTGAACTACCTCTTCTCTGATAGGGGTTATGTGATGATGAAGGGCAGAATTGTGTGCCAGGGTAACCCCCGTGAGATTCTCAGGACCGTTGAAAAGTACGGTTATCAGGAGTGTGTAAAGTGTCTTCGGTGACAGATCAGAAAGATAAGCTCCTTATGGTGGGCATAGATACAGAGGAGAAGGAGAGAAGCGCCACCTTTATTCAAGAGGAGGATAGGGTAGTCTCTTGCGGTGTTAAACAGGAAGGGGTGGAGCTTTTACCAGTGAAAAAGGCCTTAGAGAAGGGATATGGCGAGTATCTTTGGGGTGCCTTGGAGAAAGATCCCCAATATGAGGGCTTTTCTAACGGTTACTTTATCCGCTCTGAGCCTGGGGCTAAACCTGTGTTTCCCGTACAAGCCTGCCTGTATATTGCTAAAGAGGGGAGCGTTCAGCACGTTCACAACATAGTGGTGGCGGATGAGAACTCTGAGCTCCATGTGATCACTGGCTGCACCTCTGGAACCAAAAGGGGAACCCATATCGGGGTTTCTGAGTTCTACGTTAAGAAGGGCGCCCTTCTTCATTTCACCATGATTCACGCTTGGGGAGACGAGATTGAAACCTATCCTAAAACGGCGGTGGTGGTTGAAGAAGGTGGAACCTTCATTTCTGATTACATCTGCATGCATCCTGGTAAGGCCATAAAGATGTATCCTACGGTTTATCTTAAAGGGGCAGGCGCCACTGCCAGGTTTCAGAGCGTTCTGGTGGCTGTGCCAGGGGCCTCAATGGACATTGGTTCAAGGGTTTACTTGAGTGGTGAAAATACCCGAGCTGAGATCATTTCTCGAGCTGTTTCTGTGGGTGGAGAGATTATTGCAAGGGGCCATCTCATTGGCGAGGTGCCAGGTGTGAAGGCCCATCTTGAGTGTAGGGGGCTCTTGCTTGATCCCAAGGGTAGAATCCACGCCATCCCAGAGCTTGAGGGTAAGGCCATAGATCTTGAGATGACCCATGAGGCGGCAGTGGGCAAGATAGACAGGGAAGAGGTGGAGTACCTCATGGCGAGAGGTATGACAGAGGATGATGCGGTGTCGTCTATCGTGAGAGGCTTCTTGAACGTTGAGATTATGGGATTGCCTGAGCCCTTGAAGAGGGAGCTTGACGAGATCATCTCAAAAAGCAACGAGGATGCTCTGTAAGGCTTTTAATAGATAAGGATATGGAAGGGGAGGAGGAAGACCAAGTGGACTCTTCTTGTTCGGCTGGATGGGGTAAAGACGTGGACTTCAGCAGATTGAGAGAGCTGGCGCGGCTGTGTAGGGGCGATATACTCACCATGACAAATATCGCAGGATCGGGGCATCCAGGTGGCTCCATGTCCTCGTTGGACATTTATCTTACCCTATTCTCCGTTGCCAATGTGGATCCAAAGAACCCTTACGATCCTGCCAGGGACCGGATAGTGGTCAGCCACGGTCATACCTCTCCGGGAGTCTATTCTGTTTTGGGGAGGTTGGGTTTCATTTCCAAGGAAGAGGTTCTCTCTCTCTTCAGAAGGGGGGGGAGCCCTTACGAGGGCCACGTGGAGAGGTCAATTCCAGGCGTGGAGTGGACCACTGGGAACTTGGGACAGGGCCTTTCTGCGGGATGCGGTTTTGCCCTTGCCTCTCGCCTTCTTGGTATTCCCTATCATGTTTTTGTGGTGATGAGCGATGCAGAGCAGGCCAAAGGCCAGGTTGCTGAGGCGAGGCGTTTTGCCATAAAGCATGAGATAAACAACATAACTGTGATAATAGACTACAACGAGATACAGATCAGTGGCAGCGTTCATGATGTTATGCCTGTTAACATAGCAGCCAACTATGCCTCTGATGGTTGGAAGGTGATGGAGGTTGATGGGCATGACCACGAGGCCTTGTGTAAAGCGATTCTTGAGGCAAGAGACCTACACTCTCCTGTGGTTATCATAGCAAAGACCACTATTGGCAAAGGGGTCTCCTTCATGGAGGGCAAAGAGGAGTACCACGGAAGGGCCCTGAACGAGGATGAGTTCCAGAAGGCCCTTAAAGAGCTTGATGTGTCTGACTACCGCAATGGCTATCGGAAAAAGAGAGAAGAGTTCGTTCCCGAGATGCCCGAGGCGGAGGTTCCTATTCCGTCTATTAATGTGGATGTTGGAACTCCCTTTTCGTATAGACCCGGTGATAAGATAGACAACAGGGCGGCTTTTGGAAAGGCCCTTGTGGATCTTGGGAAGAGGAACTGCGGAAAGAAAGGTCACACCCCCATAGCGGTTTTTGACTGCGATCTTGCCGACTCGGTGAGGACGGGATGGTTCTCACGGGAGAAGGATCTAGCCCCCTACTTTTTTGAGGCAGGGGTGGCTGAGCACAATGCCGCCACAGTGGCTGGTTCTCTCTCAAGCCAGGGTGTGGTGGCCTTTTTTGGAGACTTTGGAGTTTTTGGGATAGACGAGGTTTACAATCAGCAGAGACTCAACGACATAAACCATGCAAACATAAAGCTTATTCTTACACACCTGGGACTTGATGTTGGCCAGGACGGTAAGACCCACCATTGCATAGACTACATTGGTCTTTTGAGAAACCTCTTTGGTTTCAGGTTGATACTTCCCGCCGATGCGAACCAGATGGACCGAGCGGTGAGATACGTCTCTGAAAGGTACGGAAACTACGCCATTGGGATGGGAAGATCCTCGCAGCCAATCATCACAGACCTTGAAGGTGAGCCCCTATTTGGAGAGGGCTACTCTTTTAAGTATGGGGCTATTGACCTTGTGAGAGAGGGAGGCGCTGCAACCATCATATCTTACGGGCAGATGCTTCATAGAGCAGTTTTAGCGTGGGAGGCCCTGAAAAAAGAGGGAATAGAAGTGACGGTGCTAAACTGCTCCTCTCCTTTGCATCCAGAGGAGGGGCCCTTGCTTGAAGCAGCAGAGCGAGGACCCGTCTTTGTTTATGAGGATCATAACGCCTTTACAGGACTTGGGTGTGTTGTTGGTGGTGTCTATTTAAAGCACAGAATCTCTGTGAATCTGCACTGCTTGGGAGTGAGCACCTATGCTCCTTCTGGAGAGCCAGAGATACTCTATCAGTTGCAGGGCCTTGCCCCTGAACAGCTGGCCGAAAGAATTAGGGAGGAGATTGGATAATGTCCAAGAGACTTGTTGTTATTGGAGGAGTGGCGGGGGGAACAAGTGCAGCCGCCAAGGCTAAAAGAACCAATAAAGAGTGGGAGATTCGTATCTTTGAAAAGGGCCCCTACGTTTCTTATGGCGGGTGTGGACTTCCTTACTTTGTAGGTAAAGAGATAGAGAAGAAAGAGGATCTCATAGTCAGATGGCCTCACCAATTTGAGGAGCAGGGTATTCGTGTGAGCGTGAACAGCGAGGTGAAGTCTGTGGACACATCAAAGGGTGAGGTTGAGGTGTTTCATGCCGATGATGGCACAACCGAAAGATACGGGTACGATTCGCTTGTGATTGCTACAGGGGCAAAGCCTTTTGTGCCACCCATCCCTGGAGTGGATCTTGATGGGGTTTATGTGTTGAGAACACCTTTGGATGGAGAGGCTATAAGAAAGAGACTGGAAAAAGGGATAAAAGAGGCAGTTGTTGTGGGGGGAGGTTTTATTGGGGTTGAGATGTGTGAGGCGTTGCTCAATTGGGGGGTTAAGGTGACCATGATTGAGCTTATGGATCAGATCTTGCCCCCAATGGATGCCGACATTGCCTCGTTGGTGGCTGAGCGCCTTACCAAGGCTGGGGTAGAGATTATCATCTCTTCAGGTGTGAGCGCTTTTGAAGGAGATGGCAGCTTAGAGAGGGTTATTGCAGGGGATCTGACTATTCCTGCGCAGCTGGCTGTGTTGGCTATTGGGGTTAGGCCCAATGTTGAGCTTGCCAAAGATGCCGGAGTTGCTCTGGGACCTACTGGTGCTATTGCTGCTAATGAACGCATGGAGACCAATATTGATGGGGTATTTACCGCTGGAGACTGCGCAGAGGCGATTCATCTTGTAACTGGAGATCCCGTTTACATCCCCTTGGGAACCACTGCCAATAAGATGGGCAGGGTTGCAGGAACGAATGCAGTGGAAGGAAGGGCTACCTTCAAAGGGGTTTTGGGAACCTCCATAATAAAGGCCCTTGACCTTGGTGTGGCCATGACCGGCCTAACGGAGAAAGAGTGTGAGAAGAAGAAGATAGCCTACAAGGTTGTCAAAATTAAAGGGCGTGATCGGGCTCATTACTATCCAGGTTCTCACCCAATTACCGTGAAACTGGTTTACAGAAGCGACGATGGAAGGCTTGTAGGTGGACAGATAGTGTCACACTGGACCGCTGCAAAGAGGATAGATGCTATTGCCACTGCGATTTATGCAGGGTTGACTGTTGAGGACTTTGGGCGACAGGATTTTGCCTACTCTCCTCCCTTCTCCCCGGTGTGGGATCCTATGCTCACTGCAGCCAACAGAGCGGTGAAGTGATTCATGTCAGAGATTGACCCAAGGGCTGTGGTTCATCCAGAGGCCAGGCTCCATGAAGGGGTGGTGGTGGGGCCTTATGCGGTGATTGAAGAGGACGTAGAGATTGGTGAAAACTCCGTTGTTGCAGCCCATGCTGTGATCAAAAGATGGACCACCATCGGCACTGATTGCACCATAGGGGAGTTTGCCCTTTTAGGGGGCGCTCCTCAGGACATCAACTATACGGGCTTTCCTTCTTATGTAAAAGTGGGAAACGGTAATGTTATAAGGGAGTTTGTTTCTATCCACAGGGCATCTCGTGAGAACGAGACCACTGTTGTGGGAGATGGAAACTTCATCATGGCCTATGCCCATATTGGCCATGACTGTGTTATTGGAAACAACACAATAATAACCAACTATGCGGGTCTCTCTGGCTTTGTTCAGGTTGAAGACAGGGCCATAATCTCGGGACACGTTGGAATCCATCAGTTTGTTAGGATAGGCTCCCTTGCCATTGTGTCGGGGTGTTCCGGTGTGGCCCAGGATGTTCCTCCCTATGCCATTGCAGCAGGCAGACCTGCTGAGGTGGCAGGGGTGAATGTGATTGGCTTGAGAAGAGCGGGATTCTCACCTGCTGAGAGAAAGGCCATTCAAAAGGCCTTTAAGATACTCTTCTTTTCTGGGATGAATCTCTCTCACGCTATTGAAGAGGTTTCAAAGGTGGAAGGAATGGATAGTGAACATATTGGGCATCTTTTAGACTTTATTCGTAATGCCAAAAGGGGAGTGTGTCGGCCAAAAGATGTGAGAAAGGGGATGGCTGAGTGAGAAAGGTTAGGGCTGGAGTGATAGGGGTTGGCCACATGGGACAGTACCATGCTGGGGCCTACATGGAGCTTCCTTATGTGGAGCTTGTGGGAGTGGCAGATGTTGACGAGAATCGTCTTGATAACATCACCCAACATTACGAGGTGAAGGGCTTTACAGACTTTCACCAGCTTCTACCCTTAGTGGACGTTGTTACTGTGGCTGTTCCCACCCAGCTTCACTACTCTGTGGGTAAAGAGGTGCTCAATGCAGGGGTTCATCTCTTAATGGAGAAGCCCATTGCCCCTACAATGGAAGAGGCCATAGCCCTCACTGAGCTTGCAAAAAGTAAAGGCTTAACCCTGCACCTTGGCCATGTGGAGAGATTCAATGGGGCGGTTCAGGAGCTAACCAAGATTGTTACCAATCCCCTTCTGGTTGAGAGTAGAAGGTTGGGACCTTTTGTTAAACGGGTGGCGGATGATGGGGTGGTTTTGGATCTGATGATTCACGACATTGACATCATATTGCGGTTGGTGAACTCAAAGGTGGAGAGAATCACAGCCTCTGGAACCTCTTTTTACACAAAGAAGGGAGACGCCGCTGTTGTCACCCTCTACTTTGAGAGTGGTTGTGTGGCCTCAATAACCGCGAGTCGTCTCACCCAGAACAAGATACGCACCATGGCGGTTTCTGAGAAGGACTTTTACGTCTTTCTAAACTTTACCGAGCAGGACCTCCACATACACAGAGACGCTTTCTCTGAGGCCATCAGGACTCCAAAAGAACTGAGGTATCGTCAGAGCTCCATCATTGAGCAGGTCTTTGTGCATAAGGAGAACCCTTTGAAACAAGAGCTTGCCCACTTTATTGAAGCGGCCATGGGGGATTCGGGACCCTCTGTGCCCACAGAGCTGGATCTTGAGTCTCTGCGCATAGCCTTAGCTGTTGAAGATATGCTGAGAGAGCAAGGGGTGATTGAGTAGGAAAGAATGTAGTACTCTGCTTCCAATTTATTGATAAAACCTGTCAGAGATAGAGATGATGGTACTCTGTTTGACGGTTACTCTTTAGACCTCAGGAGGATTCATGACCGTTGGAGATAAACTATACCAGATTATTTTGAAAAGAATAGAGTTTGCCTCTCCTGAGGACTCCTATGTTGCCATGCTGTGTCGTAAGGGGGAGGATGCTGTCTTTAAGAAGGTAGGGGAAGAAGCAGTGGAGACTGTTTTGGCCCTTAAAGGTGGCAATAGGGATGAGATCCTTTATGAGGCTGCAGATCTCATATTTCACCTCTACCTCTCCTTAGCATATCGTGGGATAGATCCCAAAGAGGTCTGGAGAGAACTGGAGGCCAGGTTCGGAAAGAGCGGGCTAAGAGGGGGAAAAGATGAAGTTTGAAGAGGCTGTGAAGAGGCTCCAAGAGATCCTGTCTCTATTGGAAGAGGCCGATCTCCCTTTGGAGGAGTCCATAAAGCTCTTTGAAGAAGGCTCAAAACTGGTGAAGATGTGCGAGAAGATGCTTGACGATGCAGAGAAGAGGATAAGGAAGCTTTCTGATTCGGAGGTTGAAGGGAACCTGGAAGATGCCAGGGAATAGAGTAGAGCTGGACCAGCACCTCCGGGAAATGAAGGAGAAAATAGAGGCCTCGTTGAGGGGCTTTATTGAGAAGTACTCCCAGGGAGTGCCGTCTAAGTTGAAGGAAGCTGTTGAGTACAGCCTCTTTGCAGGGGGGAAAAGGATTCGTCCAATTCTCGCTTTGGAGGCTGCCGAGTTGGTTGGAGGTGTACATGAGACTGCCATGCCTGTGGCCTGTGGCATAGAAATGATCCACACCTACTCGTTGATCCACGATGATCTCCCTGCCATGGACGATGACGATCTGCGCAGAGGTGTTCCTACAAACCACAAGGTGTTTGGAGAGGCTATAGCAATCCTTGCAGGAGATGCTCTTCTCACTTTGGCCTTTAATGTTATGAGCGATCTGGATAACTACCCAGAAGATGTGAGCCCATCTACTGTTCTACAGGCGTTAGCTCTTGTGGCCAAGGCTGCAGGATGGTCTGGTATGGTGGGAGGTCAGGTGGTGGATATTGAGATGGAGGGTGCTGAGCCCTCTGCATGCGTGGTTGAAGAGATTCACACCAATAAGACCGCAAAGATGATCCAGGTGTCTCTATTGGCCGGTGCCTTGGTTGCAGGGGCGTCTCAGGAGGAAATGGGGACGCTTGAAAGGTACGGCATGAGCTTAGGGCTCACCTTTCAGGTGGTTGATGACATCTTGGGGGCTATTGGAGACGAAAAGAGCCTTGGGAAACCGGTTGGAAAGGATATCCAGAGGGGTAAGATGACCTACCCTGCAGTGTGGGGGGTGGAGGAATCTAAGAGAAGGGCAGAGGAGCTTACAGATGAAGCCTGCAAGGCCCTTATACCCTTTGGGGATAGAGCTTATCGCCTCAGAGCCCTCTCAAAGATGCTGCTGGAAAGGGTCTCTTGATGGAGCTTCTACCTCAGATTGAGTCTCCCAAAGATATCCGTGACCTTTCCTATCCTGAGCTCAGGAGATTGGCAGAGGAGATCAGAGAGTACATAGTGGATGTGATCTCCAAACAGGGTGGACACCTTGCCCCCTCCCTTGGGGTGGTGGAGTTGACCCTTGCCCTCCATTACTGTTTTGACACTCCAAGAGACCGTCTCATCTGGGATGTGGGCCACCAGTGCTATGCCCATAAGATTATCACTGGAAGGCGTGAGGAGTTCAGAAAAATTCGATCCCGTGGAGGCCCTTCAGGTTTCCCTAAAAGAGATGAGAGCGTTTACGATCCCTTTGGAACCGGGCACAGTAGCACCTCAATCTCTGCTGGCTTGGGCATGGCCATTGCTCGTGATCTGCAGAAGGGTTCCCGAAAGGTTGTTGCTGTCATAGGTGACGGCTCAATGAGTGCTGGAATGGCCTTTGAGGCCTTGAACCACGCAGGCCAGACAGAAACGGATCTCGTTGTTGTGCTTAATGACAACGAGATGTGTATCTCTTCCACCAAAGGAGCCCTCTCTTCTTATTTATCCCGTCGCCTCGCTGATCCGTACTATTTGAAGATACGCAACGAGGTTAAGAGGCTCTTTAAGGATAAGCCTGGCGGAGACAAACTGGTTCTGGCTGTTAAGAAGGCGGAAGAGGCCCTGAAGGGCTTCTTCACTCCTGGCATCCTATTTGAAGAGCTCGGCTTCAAATATGTGGGTCCCATCAGGGGGCATAGGGTTAAGGATCTCATTGAGACCTTCAAGCAGGTTGGCAAGGCCAAAGAGCCTATTCTGGTACACGTTTTAACCAAGAAGGGTAAGGGGTACCCTCCTGCTGAAGAGAACCCCAGTCTTTTTCACGGTATTGGCCCCTTTGATAAAGAGACTGGTGAGCCTTTAAAATCCTCTTCTTTGCCAACCTATTCAAAGGTTTTTGCAAATACCTTGATAAAGATTGCCCAGAAAGATGAAAGGGTGGTTGCAATCACCGCGGCAATGCCAGATGGTACAGGATTAAGCGCTTTTGCAAGGAGGTTTCCTGACAGGTTCTTTGATGTTGGAATAGCGGAGCAGCATGCTGTCACCTTTGCCGCGGGGTTGGCTGCCGAGGGAATGATACCGGTTGCAGCCATCTATTCAACCTTTCTCCAGAGGGCTTACGACCAGATAATACACGATGTGGCTCTCCAGAATCTTCCTGTGGTCTTCGCCATAGATAGAGGCGGAATAGTGGGAGACGATGGACCAACCCACCACGGGGTGTTTGATCTATCTTATCTCAGGTCTATACCCAACATGGTGGTTATGGCTCCCTCAGACGAGGCAGAGCTGGCCAATATGCTGTTTACCGCAATTAAACATGGCGGTCCTGTGGCGGTGAGGTATCCCAGGGGAGTGGGATTGGGGGTGGATATTCCTGAAGAGCTTGAGCCCTTGGAGATTGGCAAGGGGCGGCTTATTCATGATGGAGGGGATGTGGCCATTCTCTCAGTGGGCAACATGCTTAGGGCGTGTGAAGAGGCGGTTGCCTTGTTAAAAGAAGAGGGAATAACCCCATCTTTGATTGATGCAAGGTTTATTAAACCTTTGGATGAAGAACTTATAGTTGAAGCGGTTGGCAAAAGCTCTCTTGTGGTGACGGTTGAAGAGAACGTTTTAGCTGGTGGTTTTGGAAGCGGGGTGCTTGAGCTGCTTGCAGATAGGGGGCTCCTTGGAGGTGATAGGCAGGTGCTCCGTTTTGGGGTACCTGACACCTTCTTGCCCCATGCAAGCCAGGACGAAGTGCGCCGCATGATTGGACTAACGCCTCAGGCTATCTTTGATGCTGTGGTTAAGAGACTCGGATGATGGCTGAAAAGGAGATTATCTTTGTTGGGATGGGCAGGGTTGGAACCGCCCTTGCCCTGACCTTAAAGAGAGCGGGATATTCAATCTTAGCCGTTGACGATGTGGATGAAGAGGCGCTTGTGAAGGCAAAGGAGATGTTGGGAGAGGTTGCCGTAGGTATCTCCCAAAGCGCCGCTGATAGGGCCAGGGCCGTATTTATCACCACAAGAGACGATGCCATCCAGAGTGTGGCGGAGAACATCTCCAATCGGTTTAAGTGGAAAGAGAAGACCGTTTTTGTTCACACCAGCGGCTCACACACCTCCAGTATTCTGGGAGACAGATCCAGGCTATCCTTCCATCCTTTGCAGAGCTTTGCCCAGGTTGAAGAGGCCATAAAGAGGATACCTGAGGCGGTGTTCACCTTAGAGGGCAATGAAGATGGCCTGAAACTCGGCAGGGAGATGGCCAAAGACCTTGGAGTCTCTGCCGTTGAGATTGCTCCTCAGCAGAAGCCCCTGTACCATTTGGCTGCCTGTGTGGCCTGTAATTATGGGGTCACACTTGTCTATGAGGCGAAGAGGGTGCTTGAAAAACTGGGATTTCCCAGTGATCTGGCCGAGCGCGGCCTGTTGTCTTTGGTTGCAGGTACAGTGGCCAATATGGAGAGACTGGGTGTAGAGAAGGCCATAACTGGTCCAATAATGAGGGGGGATCTCTCCACCATAGAGACCCATCTGAACGCCTTGGAGTCTTACGGAGATCGCGATCTTCAAAGGCTTTATCTATTGCTTGGAAGGCTTACTGCTAAGATGGTGTTAAAAGAGTCCACCTCGGTTCCGGGGGAGGAGGGGAATGTGTCTGAGATAGAGAGTCTATTGAAAGCTATTGATGATCAAAAGGAATGATTCTCGTGCTGTTGCCTTCTTTCAGCACTATGCCATCAAGGTTTATGTCTGTCACCTTGTAATCTCTAAGCCCTACAATGTCTCCTATCTTTACTATGTAGGTCTCTCCGTCGGGGGCCACAACCAAGGCGAAGTGGATATCGTGATCCACCATTATTCCCTTTATTGTTAGTCTGTTTACACTGTAATTCTGTAAAGGAGACAGAATGATCCTCTTCTTTATCAACCTCTTCTTTCTTTTGGCCCTTTGGGCCCTTCTTCTGGCTTTCTCCGCTTCTCTTCTGGCTTTTTCAGCTAACATCCTGGCTTTCTCTTTCAACATCCTGGCCCTTTCGGCCTCTGCCTTCATCTGTCTGATCAACTCAGGGGGGATAGCAAAGAAGTTTCTGTGCTTGGGGATTGGCGGCGGAGGTAGTGGCATAGCCTTGCTCAATTTTTGAGCGATCTCTTCTGCAGGTTGAGAGGAAGGCTGTTGGGGTGGGCTAAACCCTTTAAAGAACTCTTCCATTGATATTTGTGGCGCGCCGTTATCTTTAGCTGGAGGGGGCTGTCCATTGTTCTTTTTTGTTTGTAGAGCCCTGGTAAGGGCATCAACGTTTATTATGGCGTTTAATAGGGAGGTCTTTTTCTTTGAGCTCTTTGTGGCCATAACTGTTATGCTGTAACCTGCTACTGCAACTATTATTATCGTTATGAGAGCGAATCTTTTCACTCTTTACTCCCTCACTCTTTCTTTGTGTACCAATAGGTTTCTAAGGTACAAGAGACTGCAAGCTCTGGATCTAAACTCATAGCCGATTTTGATTTGATGGTAATATGTGTAGGTTTTATCAGCCTTTCAAGGGAGGTTATCCCTTTCATTAGGGACACCAGCTGTTCATAGGTGCAGGTGAAGTTCAGGCTCATAGATAGGGCCCCGTATATGCTACCGGCCCTCTCTCCCGCGGGTTTAAAGATGTCAAACACTATCTCGTTCTCAGCGCCCAGCTTAGGAACCTGCCTTAATAGTTTGGGAATGTCCTTTCTACTTGGCAGTATCCCCTTTAGCCTATCAAGTTGAATCTGTAGCTGTGCTATCTCTTTTTCAATCTCTGCTACCCTTTTCTGAGCGGCTTTTAACCTCGCTATCTCTTTATCAATCTTCTCTCTCTCTGTTATGATCTTTTTGATTGCCACCCGTTTGGGCTCTAAAAGGTAGGTGTTGCCTAAGTAGACAATTGCTACTCCTAACAGAAGGCCCACCAGTATCCTTTTTAGAGCCTCGTTCATCTCTTTCTCCTTTTTGTTGGTAGCTCAACTTTAGGAGGTGTACTTTTTACAGAAAGGGTGAACTCTTTCATGGTTATAGTGCTCTTCTCGCCTTTTTTACCCGCAAGTATCTTGGGAGCTGAGAGCTTAACCGTTTTCACAGGACCAAGGGAGTATTCTCCATAGTGGGGGCTTTGCTCTAAAGCGTCTATGAATCTGGCGATCTCCATGTCTGACAGAGCATAACCGTGCAAGGAGAGGGATCTTCCCGGTGTGAAGTCAAACCTGTCTATGGAGATGCCATCGGGGACTATTTTCTCAAGCTCATCCAAAACTGCCGGCACTTCGTTGCGATCTGCCGACAGACTCTTTATGGTGTTAACCTTGGTGGTTAAGGCCTCTTTCTTTTTGTTGAGGAGCTTGAGCTTCTTCTCTATGGGTTTAAGCCTCTGGTATTCTCTCTTCCTCTGAGCCAGCAGATTGCGCTCCTCCCTCTCCTGGTTATTTAAAGCAGAATACTGCCAGCCCAACCAGAGTACAGGAGCCACTATCAACAGCACCATGATGATAGTGGCCATAGTCTCTTTGGTGATTTTGGGTGCCTCTATCTTTATGCGGGGTTTGGGTCTCTTACCCTTTTTTGTTCTTGTTGGTAATTTGAAAGAGATTTTCCGCTTTCCCTTTGGCTTCTCTTTCTTTCCTGAAAGGTCAATGTCTATGAGGGGGTAGTCTGCCATCTAAGCCATCAACTCCGCTTCAGTTATTGCTGCGCCCAATGCGTCTGCAGATCTTGTTAGGGCTTGGGCCTCAACGTCCACGCCTTCCCTTAAAGGTACTCCCCAGTCTTTAAAAAGAAGAGCTTCGCACTCCAGCTCTTCCTCTAAAATGTCTGTAAAACCTTTCACCAAGGAGCCTCCACCTGAGAGGTGTATCTCTTCGCAGGCGGGGAATGGCATTCCCATAGGCAGGCAGTAGTCTATGTTGTACCCTGCTTTATTGATAAGCTGGCTTGCCCACCTTTCAACAATCCCAGTAGGAATAGCGTCTGCTTCCTTTTGCAGTTTCTCATCGGCAAGCTCTTTGGAGATTCCCAGCTCGTCAGACACCATCTTTATGAGGTCTATTCCTCCATAGGCAATCTCTCGGGAGTAGTACAGCTCACCTTCAAACATCCATACCAATGTGGTTGTGCCCCTTCCAATGTCCATGATCAGTATAGAATCATCGTCAATACCTTGGTACCTCTGAAGGTTTGCCAGAGCCACGCTTTTGGTTAAGACGGTACCCACAGCAAAGCCCATCTCTTCAAACAGCCTTGTCCACTCCTCAACCTCTCTCCTCTTGGCTGCTACCAGAAGCTTTTTAGCCCCATCTTCTCCTTCCCCTAAGGGGAGTATATCTATCGTCATCTCTTCCTGGGTTAATGGAAGATATGGGGCAACTTCAAAGGGGAGCCCTTCATCGTCCATCCCTAAGGGCATGGAGATCTGCCTTGTAAGGGAGTGCCCCCCTCCTATGCTAATGGCAAGGTTTTCTGTTGGAAACTTGTGTTTCTCCCAGAACTCAAAGATTACACCTTTAAGGTCCTGGGAGTGTGCCACCTTACCCTCAGCTACGAGGTCCACCGGGAGCACCCTCCAGTGGAATCCTGTGAGGGCTAGGGTGTCTTCGGAAAGAAAGGAGAAGGTTGCAACAGAGATCTTGGAGTGCCCAATAGAAACTCCGCAGAATTCTTCGCCTCCTCCCTTCTTGGACTTTCTTGCCATTAAGTCCTCCTTTTTACCCCACCTTTGCTCCTATTCTGCCTAACACGAAAGGTCGTACTTGACAATACTTCGTGTCTAATTTAATCAGCGAAGCCGTTTTAAGGGTGAAGAAGCTCATCATCGCATAAGCCGTAGGAAAGGAGAGTCTAAGGTGAAGAGACTGGCAACACCAAAGGGATTCTGGCTGGTTCTTTTTATTATTGCAGGGGTTCTCGTCTGTTTGAATCCTGCAATGGCTTCAGAGGCGGTTCAGGAGGCTGCCAAGCATGGGCATCAGGGCAGAGAGCTGGGAGAGCTACTGCCATTGTGGAGTATCATACCCTTTGCGGGAATACTTCTATCCATAGCTATCTTCCCTTTAGTGGCAGGAGAGTTCTGGCATCACCACTATCCCAAGATCTCTGCTATGTGGGCTCTGATCACCGCAGTTCCTTTCCTCATAGCCTTTAAGGGAGAAGGTCTTCACGAGATCCTTCATATCTACATAGCTGACTATGTGCCCTTCTTGATACTGATCGGTTCCCTTTACATTGTGGCTGGGGGAATCTTACTGAGAGGGACCCTTAGAGGTACCCCTTTGGTGAATACGGGTATGCTTGCGGTGGGGACCCTTCTGGCGTCGTGGGTTGGCACCACAGGGGCCGCAATGCTGCTCATCAAGCCTTTTCTCAAGGCCAACAACTACAGAAAGACCAAGACCTACATGGTGGTCTTCTTCATCTTCCTCGTCTGCAACATAGGAGGCTCCCTCACACCTCTTGGAGATCCTCCCCTTTTCCTGGGATTCCTGCACGGGGTTCCCTTCTTCTGGACCTTCAAGATTCTGCCCCACATGCTCTTGGCTTCTGGGATTCTGCTGGTTCTCTTCTTCTTGATAGATACCTACTTTTACAAAAAGGACGGGGTTGAGGCTCCTCCCGATGCCACTGGTGAAAAGCTCAAAGTAGAGGGACTATTCAACCTGGGGCTTTTGGCGGTTATTGTTGGAGCCGTGCTCTTCAGTGGTATGGTTAAGCTGGGGAAGGTCTCAATCTTGGGTGTTCCAAGAGAGATAGAGTCTCTAATCAGAGACGGGGTCATGGTGCTCATGGCTGTAATCTCTTTTAAGCTGACTCCTAAGCATATCCGTGAGGGCAACGACTTCTCCTGGTTCCCCATTCAAGAGGTTGCATATCTCTTTGCTGGTATCTTCATGACCATGATTCCCGCCCTTGCCATTCTCAGGGCAGGTGAGCAGGGTGCCTTGGCTGGGTTGATAAGGTCGGTTAAGGAACCCTACCACTTCTTCTGGATAACTGGTATTCTCTCAAGCTTCCTTGATAATGCTCCAACCTACCTCACCTTCTTCAACACGGCATTGGGTAGGTTCTTTGTGGGTGTTCCTGAGCATCAGGCGGTTCACATGCTCATTGCCCATAAGTCCCTTTACCTTGAGGCTATCTCTGCAGGGGCCGTCTTCATGGGCGCCAATACCTACATCGGCAATGCTCCCAACTTCATGATCAGATCCATAGCCGAGGAGGCTGGTGTTCCCATGCCCAGCTTCTTTGGTTACATCCTTAAGTTCTCCTTGCCCATACTCATTCCCATCTTCTTCTTAGTCACCTTTGTCTTTTTCAGGTAATTCTTCACAAAAAGGGTGAATGGTGGTATATCCTCCCTCCATGGGGAGGATGGGATGTAGTAAGGCCAATTGCGGGAAAACAAAGGGGAGAGTGATCCTCGGGATCATCCTCCCCTTTTTTATTCTTGTCTCTGTGGCCTTGGCTGCACAGGTGGAGGTGGCCTCTGTAAGGGTCTTTAGGGATAAGTGTAGAGATAGAGTGTCTATTGAGCTTAAGGGTCTTGAGCTCACACCTGTTCAAGAGGCCATAGAGGGAGGTATCCCCTACACCATAGAGTACAGGGTAAGGATCATGGAAGAGAGGCTACTCTGGGACAAGACTGTGTGGGAGGGGATATACGACAGAACCCTTAAGTTCAATCTTATCACCAAAGAGTACAAGATAGAGGATCAGACCTCCTACCCAGAGAGGTTCTCAAATAAAGATAGATTCTTGAAAAAGGCTAAGGTTGCCATATTTCCTCTTCCAGAGGGTGTTCTGAAAAAAGGCGAAAAGTGTGCTCAGTATCTTGAGGTGAGGGTTTGCCGTAATAGCATTCACCTCTTCTTTCCCCTCTCCATTATTGCCCCTTTAATAAGGCCAGATTCGGACTTTGATACTGGATGGATAAGGGTGAAACAATAGAAAAGACCACCACTGGCTACTCCCGTAAGACCATTCTCCTTGTGGGGGTGGTTCTGGTACTCTTTGTGGGTCTCACGGTTTTGGAGGTTGCCCTGCAGGGCAAGAAGGGTCCCTCTATATTGCCCACCAATGTGATCATATTTGCCCTCATAAACCTTAACATCTTAGTGCTCATGGTCTTTATGCTCCTGCTGGGTCGTAACCTCGTTAAACTGTACTTTGAGAGAAGGAGCGGAGCCATTGGTTCAAAGTTCAAGACCAAGCTGGTGCTGGCCTTCATAGGACTCTCCATTATCCCCACCCTCATGCTCTTTTTGGTGGCCAGTGGGATCATCACCTCCTTAGTGGATAGCTGGTTCAGCGTGCAGCAGGATCTCTTCATGAAGGAGTCTCTCTCCATCTCTCAGGAATACCTTGAGAGGTGGAACGAAGAGGCCGAACGCATCTTTGAGGCCCTTGACAACTGTACAGGTCTGAAGATGGAGAGTCCTTATCTCACCTCTGATAGGTTGCTGAATGCTGCCTCTGAGCATGGGGCCAAGTTGATAGAGGTGTTTGGTTTTGACGGAAGGTTGATTGCCCAAAGCAAGTACAGACCCAAATACTCAACTCCGCCAGAGATGCTCAAAGGCTTCTTGGATGGCTCAGAAAAGGTTAGGGGAGAGGAACTGGCCAAAACCTACAAGGTCTTTGTGAGGGGGAAAAACAGGGTTATGGTTGTCACCTTTAAGATACCATCTTCGGTAAGGAAAAGCCTCAACACTATCACCAACATCTACCAGGGGTATCAAGAGATGAAGTCTGTGAGCAAGTCTGTTAAGTGGCTATACATCATATCCTTCTTGGTTGTGACCATGCTAATCCTCTTCTCTTCCATGTGGATAGGACTTCAGATCGCCAAGGGGATAACGGTTCCCATTGAGGCCTTGGCTAAGGCCACGGAAGAGGTTGCGGCAGGTGATCTTGATGTCTCGGTGGGGGTGAAAGCAGACGACGAGATAGGCATCTTGGTTAACTCCTTCAACTCTATGACCCAGGAGTTGAAGAAGAACAGAAGGCGTCTGGAGGAGGGTAAGAGGTATATTGAGACGGTGCTTGAGAGCGTTGCCACCGGGGTCATCTCATTGGACAAAGAGGGCAAGGTGATAAGCATAAACGCAGCCGCAAGAAACCTGCTTGGCATCGGTGAAGATAAGGGTTTTGAGGGAGAGTCTTACAGGGCCCTTCTATCAGAGGGGTCGTTTCACTCTTTGATGGAGACCATAAGGGACGCCTTGAGACAGGGAGATAAAAGGGGAAGAAGCGAGGTTAGGCTGGTGAGGGCAGAGGGGGTGGCCATTCTCAACGTCGGTGTAACCCCCATCTACGATCAAGGGGGCAAATACGACGGAATGGTGATAGTCTTGGAGGACATGACTGAGCTCGCCAAGGCCCAGAGGGCGGCGGCCTGGGAGGAGGTGGCCAGAAGGGTGGCCCATGAGATCAAGAACCCCTTAACCCCCATAAAGCTCTCAGCCCAGCGCATGAAGAGAAGGGTGGTGCGGGCGGAGATCCCCGAAGACGAGAAGAGCGTGATGAACCATTGCATTGACACCATCATTGATCAGGTGGATCTCATGAGAAACATGGTTAACGAGTTTCATCAGTTTGCGAGATTCCCCAAGATCACCCCTGTGCCCTGCAATGTGGAAGAGATGGTTGATGAGGTGCGCACCACCTACCACTCTTCGCATCCCAAGGTTGAGATCTCCATTGAGAAGGTTGGGGAGATCCCCACTCTCATGCTGGACAAGGAGCAGATGAAGAGGGTACTCATGAACCTCGTGGATAATGCCATTGAGGCCATGAAGGGGAAGGGAAGGGTTGAGATAAGGCTTTTGAGAGACAAGACCAACAATCAACTGGTTATAGAGGTTAAGGACGAGGGTGAGGGGATTCCGGCAGAGGAGAGGGAGCTTATCTTTCAGCCGTACTTCACCACCAAAGAAGGAGGAACCGGTTTGGGACTGGCGATAGTGAACCGGATAGTTACTGACCACGGTGGCTACATAAGGGTGAGACCCAATAGACCAAAGGGATCTGTTTTTGTGATAGAGCTTCCCATAACAGAGGCCTAAGATATGGATAAAACCCGGATACTCATAGTGGACGACGAGGAGCCCATAAGGGCATCTCTCTCTGAGGTGCTTCAGGACGAGGGGTATCTTCCAGTTGCAGTAGAATCTGCAGAGGAGGGGCTTGAGCTCCTAAGATCCCAAAAGGTGGACCTGGTGCTGTTGGACATCTGGTTGCCAGGAATGGATGGGGTTACCGCTCTGCAGAAGATGAAAGAGGACGATCCTCTGTTGCCTGTGATCGTGATATCGGGCCACGGCACCATTGAGACAGCAGTAAAGACCGTAAAGCTTGGGGCCTACGACTTCGTGGAGAAGCCAATCTCCCTTGATGAGCTTCTCATAAGGATCTCCAACGCCTTAGAGCAGTCAAGGCTGCGAAGAGAGAACCTGCGCCTCAAGGCCAGAATGGAGGAGGAGCGCACCTTCATTGCCAAAAGCAAGGCCATGCAGGAGCTGCTGAGGCAGGTAGAGATAGTGGCCCCCACAGATGGATGGGTGCTCCTCATGGGAGAGAGCGGCACAGGTAAAGAGCTTGTGGCGCGCCAGGTGCACGAGAGAAGCCTTCGCAAAGAGGGCCCCTTTGTAGAGGTGAACTGCGCCGCCTTGCCGGAAGAGAGGGTGGAGATCGAGCTTTTTGGAAGCGAAGAGATTGCAGAGGACGGCACCAAAAAGATCGTTAAGGGCAGATTTGAACAGTCCTCCGGTGGATCCCTCTTTCTGGATGAGGTGGGGGATATGTCTTTGGCCATTCAGGCCAAGGTGCTCAGAACCCTGCAAGAGCTTGCTGTGTGCAGGGTTGGAAGCAAAGAGGTGGTGCCTTTAGATCTGCGAATAATAGCCTCTACAAACAAGGACCTTGAGAAGGCCATACAGGAGGGGCTTTTCAGAGAAGATCTCTTTTTCAGGCTCAATGTGGTGCCCATAAGGGTGCCCCCTTTAAGGGAGCGCAGAGAGGACATAATGCCGCTTTGTGAGCACTTTGTCTCCTTTTTCTGCACCAAGTACGGCAGAAGGCTTAAGCATATCACCCCAGCGGCAGAGAAGCTGCTGGTGGGGTATTCCTGGCCGGGAAACGTGAGGGAGCTGAAGAACGTTATGGAGAGGCTCATCATAATGGTGCAAGAGGACGAGATTGAGCCCCGACACCTGCCTTTGGCCATCCAGCAGCAGGATGGAGAGGGATACAGCCTCTACGATGATCGGCCTTTGAGGGATGCAAAGGATGCCTTTGAGCGGGAGTACATCCTTAAGCAGCTGGAGAAGCACAACTGGAACATCAGCCACACAGCAGAGGCCTTGGGCATAGAGAGAAGCAACCTTTACAAAAAGATGAAGCAGCTCAACATTGAAAGAAGGTGATCCACGGTGAAGTATTCAGACGCAGGGGTGGACATAGACAGGGGAAACCGGGTTGTTGACTCAATAAAGGAGATGGTGCGATCCACCTTCTCTCCCCTGGTGCTAAGCGACATTGGGGGATTCAGTGGCTTCTTTCAGTTGCCAGAGATTAAGAACCCTGTGCTTACCGCTTCCACAGACGGTGTGGGAACCAAGCTGAAGGTGGCCTTCATGGCAGGGGTGCACCATACCGTGGGGATAGATCTCGTTGCCATGTGCGTGAACGACCTTATTGTGACAGGGGCAAAGCCCCTCTTCTTCCTTGATTACCTTGCCACAGGCAAGATTGATGAGGATAAAGCGGTTTCCATCGTGAAGGGGATAGTTGAGGGCTGCAAAGAGGCTAACTGCGCCCTTCTTGGGGGAGAGACTGCTGAAATGCCGGGGTTTTATCCTCCCGGAGAGTACGACTTGGCGGGGTTTGCAGTTGGTGTTGTGGACAGAGAGAGAATAATAGACGGAAGCTCGGTTGTACCAGGGGATGTGGTGATAGGGATTCCATCTTCGGGGCTCCACAGCAATGGATACTCTTTGGCGAGAAAGATCATCTTTGAGAAGAGAGGGCTCAAGGTTGATGATGTACTGCCCAATGGGGTCACAGTTGGCCAAGAGCTCCTAAAGCCCACCCGCATCTACGTGAAGGCCGTTGATGCCCTCCTCTCTCAGGGAATAAGGGTGAAAGCCATGGCCCATATTACAGGAGGGGGGCTGATTGAGAATCCAGTGAGGGTGCTTCCCCCGGGGGTTAAGATGGTTTTAGATGCCTCTCGGTGGGAGGTTTTGCCCATCTTTCGCCTCTTGATGGAGTGGGGGGAGGTTGAGCTTGAGGAGATGTTCAGGACCTTCAACATGGGAATAGGCATGGTGGTGGTGGTGCCGCCAGAGGACCTTGAAAGGGCATTGGAGATCTTAGAAAGAGTCTCCTTTCCTTCTGTGCTTATTGGGGGTATAGATAGAGGTGAGAAGGAGGTGCAGATAGAATGGAGCAGTTGCGCTTAGGGGTGCTGGTTTCGGGCAGGGGGAGTAACCTGCAGTCCATAATGGACGCCTGTGACAGAGGTGAGACCAAGGCCAAGGTGGTGGTGGTTTTGAGCGATAATCCCGATGCCTACGGCCTTGTTAGGGCCCAGAATGCGGGAATAGACACATACGTGGTGAAGCCCTCAGACTATCCTGACAGAGATGCCCATAACGCCGCCATGGGGGATATTCTTGAGAGGTACCAGGTGGGGCTTATTTGCCTTGCAGGGTACATGAGGGTTCTTGCCCCTTCTTTCGTGGAGAGGTTCAGGCACAGGATCATCAATATCCATCCTGCTCTCTTGCCCTCTTTCCCCGGTCTTCACGGTCAAGAGCAGGCCCTGAACTACGGGGTGAAGGTGTCAGGATGCACGGTTCACTTTGTGGACGAGGGGGTTGATACGGGGCCCATAGTCATTCAGGCGGTGGTGCCGGCCTTTCACGATGACACAGAGGAGACCCTTTCAGCCCGCATCTTGAAGTACGAGCACAAGATCTATCCTGCAGCCATCAGGCTTTATGCCGAGGGCAGGTTAAAGGTTGAGGGCAGAAAGGTGATTATTGAGGGGGATCCCCATAAAGAATGGGCGGTTACCAATCCCCCCTTGGACTTTTGAGAGAAGGGGAGGGCGTTAAGGTGAGACTTGGTAGATTTCATATTCTGGTTCTTGGCCTACTGGGGCTGGTGGGGTGCACCTTTGGGAGCGCTAAGATGCAGGTTAACATTCTTAATCCTGCTCAACCTATCTACGAAGAGGGTATGGCGGCTTACAACACCGGAGACATTGATACGGCAATAGATAGATTTACCGATGTGGTTCGCTACTATCCCCACAACGGCCTGGCCGACGACGCCACCTACATGCTGGCCAGGTGCTACGACCAGAAAGGTGATCTCTTGGATGCCGCTCGCTACTACAAGCTTTTTGTTGAGAGGTTTCCCAACGACAAGAGGGTTCCCGGGGTGAAGAGGAGGCTTAAGAGCCTGGAGTCCAAGTTGAAGTAGCTGAGAAAAGGAGGCGAACGATGGGAGAGGTTGAGGTAGGCAAGGTTACCAAGTTCTTCTCGCGGGTTAGCGTGGGGGCCATTGAGGTTTCAGGAGACGGCTTTGGCGTGGGAGACGAGCTTCACTTTAAGGGGGCGACCACCGATTTCACCCAGACCGTTGATTCAATGGAGGTTGACAATCAGAAGGTTGAGCGGGCCAAGGCAGGGGATCTTGTGGGAATAAAGGTGAAAGAGAGGGTGCGTCCTGGAGACAAGGTCTTCTTGGTGAAGCCGGAATAGAGGTGTTGCTATGGCAATGGCAGAGGTGACGGTTGTCCCCATGGGCACCGGTAGCCCATCTTTGAGCAAGTACGTGGCAGAGGTGCTTAAGCTGGTCAAAGAGTCGGGCATAAAGTATCAGCTCACCCCAATGGGCACCATCTTGGAGGGGGATCTTGACGAGATCTTCAGCCTTGTGCGTCTTATGCACGAGGTTCCCTTCTCTAACGAGGGTATCAAGAGGGTGGTGACCACCCTGAAGATAGACGACAGGCGAGACAAACCCCTCACCATGGAGAGCAAGGTGAAGGCCGTTACCAGCAAGATGGGGGAGTGAGTTTTTAGAAGTCTGGTTTGGGAGAACCTTTCTTGTATTTGAGGAGACATGAACGGATGAAAGGTTCTCCTTGAGGATTCCCCTGGTAGTAAACGATGTTGAGCCATCCTTCTATGAAGCCGAGGTCTGTGTAACCCCCGTCGTAGGGGCTTCCCTGGTATCTTTCAATCACCAGAGGGGTATTCTCCTCAAAGGGCTTTCGTAGCACCGTTGCCGATAGGTTCTCTTTTATGAGCCAGCGATGGGTTAAGAGGATCCCGTCTTCTGTTGCCAAGGCCATGGGGGCGTGGGCGGAGTTGATGAGCTTTTGTGGCCTGCTCCACTCTTGAAGGTTGTGAGAGGTTGAGTACCAGATGCCAAAGGGCGGGTCGTCTTCTCTTAAAAAGATCACCCAACCGCCGTGGTACTGGGTCAAAGAGCACTCGTTGAGCCTGTTGCCGTTGAGCATTGTGGGCAGGTGAGAGAGTAGCTCCCAGTGCTGGGTGTCGGTTACAAAGAGAAGCGGGCGCTGCAGTCCATCTTTTAGCACCCCGTATGCTGTAAAGACGTAACCTAAAGGGGTTTTGATGGGTTTGCCGTAAAAGGTGTGGTGGTTCACCCCTTTGACCTTAACGGGTTCTCTTTCGTAAAACTCAGGCTCGTTGCTGAAAGAGACAAAACAGGTGTTGTGGCTGTTGACAATGTTGTCTCTGGTACACAGAGCAAAGAGGTTGTGGTCTAACCGTGCCACAATGGCATCAAGCTCGTTCTCGGCGGCAAAGACGGTTCTTTCGGTGCCTAAGCGAGAAAGGGGTTGGTTAAGGGGCTCAAGGTGGGCGTTTAGGTACTCTTTTACCGGTATTTTTAGTCTTTTAACGACGCCGTGCAGGCCGTGAACCTGGGCGTTGCTGGTTCTGCCCTGGCGAAAGTAGATGTAGATGTGGTTTTGGTGTACCACAAAGGTGGGAAAGGCGGAGTAGATGCCTTCTTTGTGTTCAACTATGGTTCGTTTGGTCATCTCTACCCAGCGTTGCTTCTCTGGCGGTAAATGTCTTTTATCCCCCATAGCAGACCTTCATTTTTTGAGACGTACCCCATAGGCAAGACAGTTTTTGTGTCAGTTTAAGATACACCTGGATTATACCATTCACCATGATCTATGCCACACAGACCAACCACGACTGGGATGTATATGCCTCATGTGGGGTCAGATTTTTTAAGCCTTGGTGCAGCCGCTCATGGTTGTAGAACCTGAAATACTCGCTTAGTCTTTCTACCAGTTCCTTCACGCTGCTGTGGTACACCTCCCCAACTTATACGTCCGGCGGGTATGCGAAACCCGTAAGGGTTTGGGTGAGCGAAGCGAACCAAATACCCCCTTGTTAAGTGAAACTATAGGCATTAGGGTGGGGAGAGTCGGGTGCGACGGGTGCATTTTACTATGTTTCATTCTTTATTACCTCTGATACTTTTAAAGGATCTCTCACATGTTGGTATATCTTAATAATGGGTTTGAAACCGGCTTTATGATAAACAATAGCATCCTGTATGATGTCTTCTAGTAAGTTAATAGAAAAAAGCGCAAATCTTGTTTCTTCTAAAGGACTTTCTTTAATGGTTGATTTATAAAGTCCTTCTTTCTCATCATAGTATTTGTCAATCGTTTGCAGCAGAATTCTTATTTTATCTTCTAACTCTTTTAATTCATTATCTTCAAGAATACTAATTTTTGAATATATGTAATCAAGTGAATATACAAGCATTGAAATTTCTTTTAAAATTAGTTTAGTATTTGCATAACTCAAGAGATATACTAACCATAACTTTAC
>JALWSI010000034.1 GCA_027080315.1 bacterium
TTGCACAGCTCTTCGGAGATAGCGAGGCTCTCCCAACTGTTATCAACTATTCTTCGGCAGCGACTCGTGTAGATGGAGGTAGCAAGAAGACGAATGCTGTTTTTGAAACCACGCAAAGCCGAGGCCGTTGCGTCTTGCCCTTTAGTCTCTTTCAATATTGGCCTAATATCTTTGTCTATAAGCTCTTCCAGTCTATTGGCCAGTCCGTACCTCACAAACTCTTCAACGGCAAAGGCCCAGGCTAAAAGCGACACGAAAGGGGTGAGCTCAAAGATGGGGGCTATTCTTTCATCTTCTGGGATCTTTTCTGCCTCTTTGCGAGATCCCAGCACCTCAAAAGCCCCGTAGTAAAGCCCTTTTATCGCTATGTTTTTCAATACCCTCGCGTAAGTGAGTGCAACAAGGGTCAGCATGGGCAACGAACGAAAAGAGTGGGTTATGTCAAACACCACCTGATCTCCCTCTTTGAGCTGTTCAAAGATCGTTCTGAAGTTGTCCATTATCTCTTCTTCAGAGCTACCCTCTTTGAAAGACACATCTAATATGTTTGAGAAACCACGGTTTTTAAGCCTTGTGGCAAGCCCCTCCCTGAAGTTTGCACCGTCTTCCCAGTTTGTTGCCCGGGCCTTTCCTGTTAAAAAGAAGACCAGGCGATCTTCGCTGCTCCATTGGTCTCTGGTGAGCTCAAGATAGGCCTCTTGAACAAAGGGGGTTAAAGAAGAAACCCTCTCATTTAGCCTGTAATGTGCCTCAAGGTACCCACCAGTCCCCAGCATAGACATGAACACCTTTGCCATATTTTACCTCCCGTAAACCCTGAACCTCACATGAGAGAACACGCGCTCTTGCATAACCGACCCATCGGGCTGGGACACCTCCACAACCTCCCTTCTGGTGGTGGCGTAAAGAGGAACCAAACCCAGCTCTATAGCCTTGTTCACCGTCAAATAGACGGCACCAAACTCTCCCTGTATCACTGCAACATCACCAGCATTCGCCTCTCTCTCTAACCACTCCCAAAGGGGAGTTAGATAAGAGGCCAAAGAATCAAGGTGGGGGGGAACCCCGCTCCACAACCGCTGCAGCTCAGCAGGCAGGTACACCATGGAGGTGACATTCCACTCTTCACGCAGCTCTTGCTCTTGGGCAAGGGTTAGGGTGTGGGAGAAGAGTAAGATAACCCTCCGAAGATCGCTCACGATTATTCCTCAGTTAACCCTCATCAATGGAGATTCCATTCTCGTCCAGAAGTCTTTTGAGCTGGCAAGCCCAAGCCTTATCATTCTTTAAGGCCTTAGAAAACTTTTTATTCTTTTTAAGAGAGTTGGCCTTTCTTAGCAGAATACGGCACATCTCTTCTCTCAAACTCTTGCTCTCTTGGCTTTTTACATCTTGGAGAAAAGAGCCTATCTCCCCAGGCAGGTTTTGACAGCTCTCAACTTTAACCCTGAAATTCTCCAAATAGTCGGCCTGAAAGCTTCTCTGTTGTTCCTCTTTCTCTCGCTTTCTCTTAGCCTCGTCTCTCTTCTGCTCTTCTTTGAATTCATGAGCCCGTTGGGTTCTCTCCTTCAAAGCCTCCCGAATTCTTTCCTCAAAGCTGGCTATCCCTTTCCTGTATTCCGCTTCTGTAATCCTGGAGAGCCTGACCCAGCCAAAGGGATAAACCCCATTGGCCAGGGTTCGTGTGGTGCCGTAAGGGTAAAAACCTTTACCATCTTTCCTCTTTCGTGTTCTCGGAGCATTATGGGTTATGGTAACACACTCTATGTGGCTATAATGACCAAGCCGTAGAAGCATGGCATCGCTCCAGTGTGCATCATTCTCCACCATCTCCTTAAGCGGCTTTAGGGCCTTAGCCGTTTCTCTAAAGTGCGGGAGTCTGTAAAACTTCTCCCACTCATTCAGAAAACGTTTGCGATAAAAGTCTGTCACTACCTTACATAGCCTACTAAAATCAAAGGCCTCGTTGAACTTCTCAACCTCAAGACCTGTACCCAAAACAAGGGAGCCTTGACTCTTACGCTGGAACCCCAGCGCTATTTTCCCGAACATCTCAAAAGGGCACCCGTCTATCAAAAGAGAGCGTGTGACCTCGCAATTACTCTTAGGAGTGGGCTGTTTGTCTTCTTTTATGCTCTTCTCC
>JALWSI010000035.1 GCA_027080315.1 bacterium
TCTCCCGTTTTGAGAGAAAAAGGCAGGGGGTTGATACTTTGTTCAGGGGAATTTTGAGCAGAGATTGAGCCTTTGAATCACTTTGCATCTCTTCTCTCTTGTGGTAGGGGCAGGGCCCAGAATGGAGGAGGGAGACCCAAGGAGGGTTCGTTGCTGAACGGCGTTATCGTTATTAACAAGCGAGAGAACATCACCTCTACAAGGGTGGTTGAGAGGGTGAAGCGCGCCCTTAAGGTGAAGAAGGCGGGACACTTAGGGACCCTTGACCCCATGGCAAAAGGGGTTTTACCCATCTGCGTGGGAAAGGCCACCAAGCTGGCCCCCTTCTTGATGGAACACGAGAAGGAGTACCTTGCCACGGTGAAGCTGGGGATCTCAACCGACACCTACGACCGCGAAGGTGAGGTTTTGAAAGAGACCCCTGTGAAAGAGGTCTCTAAGGAGGAAGTGGAGAGGATACTTGAGAGGTTCAGAGGCGAGATTGAGCAGATTCCTCCCATGTATTCTGCCCAGCGCCATCAGGGCGAGCGTCTCTACAAGCTGGCCAGGAAGGGTGAGGTGGTTGAGCGTGCCCCTAAGAGGGTTGTGGTGCACAGGCTTGACCTGCTCAAGATTGAGGGGGACCTGCTCTACCTTAGCATATGCTGTGGCAAGGGTTTCTACCTGCGCACCCTGGCCCACGACATTGGAGAGCTTTTGGGGGTGGGAGGAACCCTTTGGGACCTTGTGCGTACCGCAGCCTGCAGGTTCACCTTGGACGAGGCCATTGAGCTTGAAGAGCTTAGGGCCCTGCCCTTTGAGGAGCGTGCTAAGTGGGTGATACCCATGGCAGATGCCCTTAAAGGGGTTGCTCAGATCAGCGTGGCTGGCAGGCTTAAGTGGTGGGTATCGTCGGGTAATCCCATTGCCACCTCTCCTGCGGAGCTTGGGGTGGAGAACCCCGCTGAAGGGGATTTGGTGAAGCTGGTTGACGAAGAGGGCCGATTGGTGGCTCTGGGAGAGCTTTTTCTCTCTCCCCAAAACAGGTGGTTCTGCAAGCCAAAAAGGGTTTTCAACACCAGATAGGTGGTTTGCACCGCAGAGGAAGCGGTGATAAAAGAAGAGAGTACGATGCGAGAAGAGAGAAAGAGGAGGTGAACCAGTAGTGAGCATCAACCCAGCAAGGAAACAGGAGCTAATCAACACTTTCAAGACCCACGACACCGATACGGGGTCTCCTGAGGTGCAGATAGCGATACTTACGGAGCGTATCCAGAACCTTACCCAGCACTTTGCTACCCATAAACACGACTTCAACTCGCGGCGAGGTCTATTGAAGATGATTGGTCGTCGCAGAAGGCTGTTGAACTACCTGAAAAGGAAGGACAGCGAGAGGTACTACAGGTTAATAGAGCAGCTGGGATTGAGAAAATAAGAGAAAGAAGGAAGCGTCTGAATGAAGAGAGTTTCTGCTGAGATAGGGGGAAGAACCCTCTTTCTGGAGACCGGTCGCCTTGCCAAGCAGTCTGATGGGGCTGTGTATGTGCAGTACGGCGACACGGCGGTGCTGGTTGCAGCCAATGCATCCAAAGAGGTTCGTGAGGGAATAGACTTCTTCCCTTTGGTGGTGGAGTACCGAGAGAGGGCCTACGCTGCCGGAAAAATTCCCGGGGGGTTCTTCAAACGCGAAGGAAGGCCTACAGATCAAGAGATTTTATCTGCCAGGCTCATTGACAGGCCAATCAGGCCTCTCTTTCCCAAAGGGTTCAAAAACGAGGTGCAGGTGATCGCCTTGGTGGTCTCCTCTGACGGGCACGTCTTTGCCGATGTGCCTGCTCTCATAGGCGCCTCTGCTGCTCTCTGCCTTTCCTCAATACCTTTTGCCGGTCCTGTTGGGGCGGTTCGCATAGGAAAGGTGAATGGAGAGTTTGTTGTGAATCCCACCCTGGAGCAGGTTGAGGAGGGGGTTCTTAACCTGGTGGTGGCGGGGACAGAGGAGTCTATTGTGATGGTTGAGTCTCACGCCAAAGAGCTTTCTGAAGATGAGATGCTGAAGGCTCTGGAGCTGGCTCACCAGGAGATCGAGAAGATAGTGGCCCTTCAAAAAGAGCTCATCTCAGGGCTGGCCAAAGAGAAGATGGAGTTTGAACCCTTCCAGGTG
>JALWSI010000036.1 GCA_027080315.1 bacterium
CCTGAGGGGACCCTGGATGCCCGGATGGAGGAGTATTATCCTTTTGAGTGTTCTGAGATGGAGGCCATTGCCCAAAAAATTGCTCCTCTGGTGAAGAGGGTGGTGGTTAGATGCGGGATCTGAAGTTGTTCTACAGGTTAAGGGTGAAGGATAGCTTCGCTGCTGCCCATCAGCTTCGGGAGTACGAGGGGGCCTGCGAGAGGCTTCACGGTCATAACTGGGATGTTGAGATAGAGGTTGAAGGAGAGCGGCTCAACCATCAGGGGCTTCTTGTTGACTTCAAACTATTGAAGGGGATCTTGAGGGAGGTGCTTGCCCCTCTTGATCACTCTATGCTCAATGAACACCCCGCTTTTCAAAGGGAGAATCCCACCTCAGAGCGTATAGCTGCCTATATCTTCAAAGAGGTGTCCTCTAAACTTGAAGATAGAAGCCTTCCTGTTGTGGTTTCCCAGGTCTCGGTGTGGGAGTCTCCAAATGCCAAGGCAACGGTGCTTAGGAAGGGGTGAGGGCTTCAGGATACAGGCACCACTCTCCTTTGTAGTTCTGGTATTTAACCCCTTCCTTCTCAAACTGGAGATTGTAGTTTGGCAGAATGGGAATTTTGCCTTTCCCTTTGGGTGAGTCTATTGCAAAGGTGGGTATTGCTATGCCCGACACATACCCAATCATTGATCTTATGATCTCTATTCCCGTACTCACAGGGGTTATGAAGTGTTCAACCCCTTTAACTAAGTCACACTGAAAGAGGTAGTAGGGTCTGACCCCCATCTCAATGAGAAGGTAGCAGAGCTCTTTGATACATTGGGAGGAGTCGTTGATCCCCTTGAGCAGAACGGTCTGGTTGCCGAGAATTGCCCCTGCTTTTTGAAGCAGGCTGCATGCCCTTCTTGATTCTTCTGTTATCTCCCTTGGGTGGTTAAACTGCAGGTTTATCCATAAAGGCCTGAATTTTTCAACAACGGTGGCCATCTCTTCTGTAACAAGCTGTGGTGCCACTACAGGCAGCCTGGCGCCAAGACGGAGGACCTTTATTGAGGGTATGTAACTCACCCTCCCCATTATCTCTTCAAGCCAAGAGGGTGGAAGGGTTAGAGGGTCTCCTCCTGAGAGGATCACCTCCCTTATTTGAGGGGTTTTGCGCAGGTATTCTTCTACCTCTCTAAGTTCTTGTTTTGTGATGATCCATTCTTTTTCTCTCCAGAGCCGTTTTCTGTTGCAGTGACGGCACCTCGTAAGACACCTACTTGTCACCAGCAACACCGCCCTGTCGGGGTACCTGTGGATCAGCTTTGGAACAGGGCTGTGGTTCTCCTCTCCGAGGGGATCGTCAATGAGATGGGGATACTCTTTAAGTTCCTCGGGATTGGGTAACACCTGCAACATAATGGGATCGTCCAGCCTTCTCTCTGCAAGGGCTAAGAAGTGTTTGGTGGTTCTCATGGGGTACAGGTTATGTGCCTCTCTCATCTTTTCCAGGTATTGAGGGGGAGGGGATATCCCCATGGTATCCAAGACCTGATCTGGATCTTCAATTAGAAAATTTCCTGTATAGGCCTTGTTGTGATGAATATGACCGTTTTGGTAGGAAAGAGATCCCATCTTGAGACTGTTACAGAGATAGCCCCAGAATCTCCAGTGGATTATCCCAAACCATCTCCTGGGCCTTTTCCTCTCCAGCTAATCGCTCAAGAACTGTCAGGGCATCAGAGAGCATTCGGGGCATTAGCCCCTTTCTGCCGTGGCAATCTGAAGCCATGATGTGACAAAAACCCCTTTCAATCAACATCTCGGTTCTCTCTTTTATCTCTCGTCCCCATAGGCCCACGAGGCTGGGTGCGTCTATTTGAAAGACCACCCCTTCGTCCCGTAAGGGTGTGATTCTGCGAAGCAGCTCCTTTTTAGAGATCATAGCCCTTTCTGGATGGGCCAGTACCGGGGTTATGCCCATCTTCACAAGATGGTAGAGCACCTCTTCTGCTCCTTTGGGCAGTCCAGAGAAGGGAAACTCCACTAGCAGTGCCTTGGGAGTTTCGGTGAAGTTTAAGAAGGGGATATCCTCTTTCTCCCAGGTTCCTGGTACCAATCCCGATATCTCCACCTCTCCCCCTCCGCATAGCTGAAGGGGAATAGAGTTATACTCAAGCTCCTTCTGGAGCTTGATGAGGGCTTGGCGTACGTTATCTATCTTGTCTATGCCCGGGAGAAAGTGGGGTGTTGCCACCATCACCTCTATTCCAAGACTCCAGGCCTCCCGAGCCATGGCCAGAGACTCTTTTACGGTTCTGGCTCCGTCGTCTATACCTGGAAGTATGTGGGTATGTATGTCTATCATCGCTCTCTGGTTACAACTCCTATCCAGCTGAGGGCAAAAAGGGTGGCAAGAAGGTAGGCGTTGCCTGGAATGTGCAAGTTGAAGTCAAAGAGGTTGTGTATTGAGATGGCCACGATTCCCGTGAGAGAGGCTCTGGTGAGAAGGGATGAGGAGTTGATGGACCATACCACAGGCTTGAAGAATACCCATAAGAAGAGAATGAACCCAATAATGCCCCCTTCAATCAGCATCTCTAAGTACTCGTTGTGGGCGTGGGCGAAGGTTACAGGCAGGGTGATGTCCCGGTAGATGGGGAAGACCTGTTCAAAGGTGTTAAAACCGGTTCCTGTAAGGGGATAGTCCTTTATTATGGGCAAACAGTTTTGCCACACGTGGATACGTAGATCCTGACCGGCGGTGTTGAATCTGTCCATCATTGGTCCCACCCCTATCCAGAATGCGTACACTATGAGAAGTGAGAGGAGAACCCCCAAGGCAAAAGAGACCCCTCTCTGTCCCTCTCGTCTCTTCTCATTGATGTACCAGAAGGCCATTGATCCCAGAAATCCCATGAGTCCTGCCCTGGAGAGGGTGAAGAATAGTGCCAGGGCTCCAAGCATTGAAAGGAAGAGCAATGCCCCTCGTTTTGCTAAGGTCTCGGTCTTAGGTTGGGTGGGGTTGGCGCGCCAGTCCATGCTCTTCACAACCCCTATGGGAACCACCATCTCCATGAATCCTGCGAAGTGATCGGGGTTTCTGTACGAGCCATGGACCCTGTTAGTGGGCAGATGGGGGTTGTGGTACCATAAAAGCCACTGGCTTCTTGAGAAGAAGGAGAAGATTCCGTAAAGGGCCTCTGCTATTCCAAAGTAGAAGAGAGAGTTGATAAGCCATCTTAGTGGCCGTTTCTGCTTAAAGTGGTTCACCACCAGTAGAAAGAGGAGAAAGATGGATAACCAGTAAACCCCTTGGATCAGCGTCCGATAGGGAACTAAGGATATGGGCTGCCATCCTACTGCTATTCCCAGCTTTTCTCGAAGCACCAATGATTGGGGAGATAGGATTTTCAACACCGATGGTGGTAGGGGGATCACCTGAAAGAAGATGTACAACAGAAAAAGGGCAAATGGGTAACTAAGAGGGGTCCAATCCACCTGTAGCCCCTTTCTCTGGTGATAAAACACAGAGAGCAATGCAAGAATGATGATAAGGCTCTCCTCTATTGAGAGCACCACAGGCTGTACCGCTCCAAAGAGTAGAAGGGAAGAGATGATCACAGATATGGTGCCTATCTGAATGATTCTCTCTATGCTCATGAGGGCTCTATTCCCTCTAATGCCCTTCTGTTCTCTTCCCGATTGTATGCGTCTAAGACGTCGCGGCGGGATATGGAGCCAATGAGCCTCCCGTAGGGTGAGACCACGGGAAGGTGGTCTATACCCTTCTTACCAAAGTGCTTTATTGCATCTAAAAGGGTGTCGTCTTCGCTCAGTCTCACAACGTCCTTTTCGCAGAGGTCTCCGGCCGTGGGGATGATTTCTGGCATCTCGTCTGAGAACACAAACCTTTTGATCACCCTGAAGGGAAGCACTCCAACCAGTCTGTCTTGGTCATCTACAACAAATATATCGGTGTGTCGGGCAAAGCGCTTAAAGTACTCCTTTAACTCAGGTAGAGGTGTGGATTCATGCACCCTGTCAAAGTTGTGGCTTAGGGCGTCTTTAACCGTTAGGCTCTCTAAGATGCTCTTCTCTTTTCCGTGATGTATCTCTATCCCCCTTTTGGCGAGGCCGTAGGTGTCTAAAGAGTGGGGGCATAGCCTTTGACCAAGAATTGTGCCCACTGTGGCGGAGAATATGGCAGGAAGCATGATCTGGTAGTTGTGGGTCATCTCAAACAACAGGAAGATCCCGGTTAGTGGGGCATGGCAGGCGGTTGCCAAGAATGCTCCCATCCCCACTGACGCATAGGCTCCTGCAGGGGCGGTGAGAGAGGGCATAAGCTTACCCATGAATCCTCCGTAGCTTCCCCCTAACATGCATCCAATATAGAGGCAGGGAGCAAAGAGACCACCTGGGTTTCCTGATCCTACGGTTAAAGAGGTTCCCAACATCTTGGCCAGCACCAAGACTGCGGCCAAGGTCCATACGACCCTGCCCGTCATCACCTCTTCCATGAATGGGTATCCGTTGCCATACACCTGAGGTAAGAGAACCCCCAATAGACCTACCAGGGCTCCTCCTATGATGGGTTTCACGAGAAGGGGGAGTTTAAGAGAGTTAAACCACTCTTCTGTCTTATGGTACATTATGATGAATAGAAAGCTGCATATTCCAATGGGAATTCCCATGAGGGCGTAAGAGGGCATCTCTACCCAGATACTTCTTATTGAGAAGGGGGGTAGATGAAAGGTGATCTCACGGCCGTAGAAGGCTTGGGTTAAAGCCACGGCTATTCCAGAGGCGATGGCTATGGTGGGGAATGAATCAACATCAAAATCCCCCAGAAGCACTATCTCTACGGCAAACATCATGCCTGCGATGGGGGCTCCAAAGGCTGCTGCTATGGCTGCACCGGCTCCTGCTGCCACCAATAGCTTTGTTTGTTGCCGGGATAGGTTGAAAACCTGCGAGGTTAAAGATCCTAAGGCGCCTCCTAACCCTGCGATGGGACCCTCTCTTCCCGCGGATCCCCCTGAGCCTATAACCAAGGTGGGAATGAAGATGTTGAGAATGATGCTCTTTTTACCGATTCTACCCCACCGGCGATAAACAGCCATTATGAGGCGGGGCATGCCGTATCCCTTAAGCTCTTTTCTGAATGCCACAACAAAGGGGGCCACTATTATGGCGCCTGTTAGGGGTAATAGAGCAGTTACCATCTTGGTGTGGGATAGATGGGTTTGCAGAAAGCCTAAATAGTTGGTGAAGAAGATCTTATGGTACCACTCCAGCATGAAACGGAAGGCGGCATTTCCCAATGCCGCCAGCACCCCTACAACCACCCCCAAACCTACTAATGGGGTGTGCTTTCCCAGAAAGCTGTTATTCCACTGTAACGCTCTTCGCCAAGTTACGCGGTTGGTCCACATCGCATCCCTTCTTATCGGCTATGTGATAGGCGAGCAACTGCAAAGGCACCGAATATACAGCAGGAGCAAACTCCTCTTCTACCTTTGGCATCTCAAGCACCTCATGGGCCACCCTTTTCACCTTCTCGTTTCCCTTCTCGGCGATTGCGATCAAGGTTCCTCCCCGGGAACGCGCCTCTTCCATGTTCCCGAGGGTCTTTTCTAACACCCTTCCTTCAGGAGCCACAACCACTACGGGCATCCTCTCGTCAATTAGGGCTATGGGGCCGTGCTTCATCTCTCCTGCAGGGTATCCTTCTGCGTGTATGTAAGAGATCTCCTTCAGCTTTAATGCTCCTTCTAGGGCAAGGGGGTATCCCAAACCACGGCCTAAGTATAGAAAGTGCTCTTTTTTCATGTAGCTGTAAGCCATCTCCTCTATTACTGAATCGGTTTCTAAGGCCTCTTTCACCAGTCTGGGTACCTTAAGAAGGGATTTCAAAAGCCTCTTAACCTCTTCTGAATCAAGAAGTCCCCTTTTGGCTCCAAGGTAGATGCCCAGCAGGGTCATAACAACGATCTGGGTGGTGAAGGCCTTTGTGGAGGCCACTCCGATCTCCGGTCCCGCATGGGTGTAGATCACCCCATGGGATTCTCTCACTATGGTGCTTCCAACCACATTGGCTACAGCAAGGGTGTGGGCCCCTTTCTCTTTTGATAGCCTTAAGGCGGCTAAGGTGTCGGCGGTCTCCCCCGACTGGGATATGCATACCACCAAGGTCTTTTCGTTCATCAGAGGCTCGCGGTATCTGAACTCTGAGGCTATTTCGGCCTCTACCGGTATCTTTGCCCATCTCTCAATAAGATACTTCCCCACCAGCCCTGCGTGCCACGAGGTGCCGCAGGCCACGATCCTTATGTTTTCTATCTGAGGCATCTCTTCCAGATTAGAGGATGGAAGAAAGACCCGGCCCTCTTCTAAAGAGTAGGTACCTTTAAGGGTATCAGATATTGCCCGTGGTTGCTCAAAGATCTCTTTGAGCATGAAGTGTTTGTACCCACCCTTCTCTGCAACCGCAGGGCTCCAGTCTATGATGGATATTTTGAGGGGTATCTCCTTGCCATATTCGTTGAAAACCTTTACCCCCTGGCGATCTATTCTCACACTTTGGTTGTTCTCCAAAAGCACCATCTTTCTGGTGTAGGGAAGCACCGCCGGGATGTCTGATGCCAACAGAAACTCATCCTCTCCAATGCCCACTATGAGGGGACTGTCGCATCTTACCCCTACCAGAACGTCGGGTTCTTCCTTTGAGATCACAGCTAATGCGTAAGAGCCAACCAGCTCTCTTTTTGCTTTGCTTACAGCTTCAAAAAGGTCCCCTTGGTAGTGATGCTCAATAAGGTGGGCTATGGTTTCGGTGTCGGTCTCTGATGAGAATGTGTATCCCAAACCCTCTAATCTCTCTCTAAGCTCAAGGTAGTTCTCAATAATTCCGTTGTGCACAAGGGCTATTGGTCCTGAGCAATGGGGATGGGCGTTCTCCTCTGAGGGCCTTCCGTGGGTGGCCCATCTGGTGTGTCCCACCCCGTAGGTGGAGGTGTAGAGCTGGCGGTTGAGAAGCTGGCGCTCTAAGTCTCTAAGCTTTCCTTTGGCCCTCACAACCTTCAGCTTGCCATCAACCACCACAGCTATTCCTGCGGAGTCGTAGCCCCGATATTCTAACCTCCTCAGCCCGTCTAACAGAACGGTTAGGGCATCATCTCTCCCTATGTATCCTACTATTCCACACATCTACCTTTTGCCTTTGCGCTTCGCCAAAAAAATCATACCCCTTCCCTCTCTTACCCTTTGGGGTGCCCTGGTGAGAGCCAAAGAGTTTGGAGGTACGTTTTTGGTTATGGTTGATCCCGCTCCTATGAGGGCATTCTCTCCCACCTTCACAGGGGCAACAAGTTGGGTGTCGCTGCCTATGAACGCTCCCTGTTCAATAATTGTCTCGTGTTTTGAGAATCCATCGTAGTTGCAGGTGATGGTTCCCGCTCCGATGTTCACATTCTCACCTACAGTTGCGTCTCCAATGTAGCTCAAATGGCTTGCCTTTGAACCTTTGCCAAAGGTTGTCTTCTTCATCTCTACAAAGTTGCCCACCTTTGCCTTCTCCCCGATCACCGTGCCGGGGCGGATTCTCGCAAAGGGTCCTACCTGTGCCTCTCTCTCAACCATCGCCCCTTCCAGTATTGAGTGGTCTAAAATCTTCACTTCGTCCCCAATAGAGGTGTCCTTAATGTGGGTGTTAGGACCAATCGTGCAGTTAGAGCCAATGGAGGTCTCTCCCTCAATGAAGGCTCCTGGATATATTGTGGTGTCTGTTCCCACCTTCACCTGAGGTTCAATGTAAACGGTGTGGGGCATGATCACCGTAACGCCTTTCAGCATGAGAGTTTCAAGTACCTGTCTGCGGGTAATCTCTTCCACCTTGGCTAAGTCAACTCTGTTATTAACCCCCAGTCCTTCCCAGTGGTGTTCTGCCTCTTCGGCGAGAACCCTCATATTCATCTCTCGTGCAATGGCCACTGTGTCGGTGAGGTAGTACTCTCCCTTGGCCTTGCTTGGGGTGAGCTTTTTTATGGCTGTTTTCAAAAAGTCGGTTTTAAACAGATAAACACCCAGGTTTATCTCCTTAACCTTTCTCTCTTCTTCGTTGGCTTCCGCCTCCTCCACAATGGCAACCACCCCAGAGCTATCCCTTATCACCCTTCCGTAGCCGGTTGGGTCGTCCAAGGTGGTGGTCAGCATGGCCATGGCCACATCTTGGTGGGATATAGCTTTGAATAGCCTTCTTATTGATCCTTCTCTAACCAGGGGCATGTCTCCTGGGGTGACGAGTACCCAAGGGGACTCAACCTGTGGAAGAGCGCATCTCACAGCATCTCCCGTGCCTCGCCTATTTGGTTGTTCAATGAAAAGAGCCTTTCCTTCTAACTGCTGCTGAACCTCTTCTGCCCCTCTTCCCACTACCACCAAAGTTCTGTTGGCAAAGGTTGCCACAGTCTCCACGAGGTAAGAGATGAGAGGCCTTCCCATTATTGGATGGAGCACTTTAGGAATGGATGAGACCATTCTGGTACCCTCGCCTGCTGCGAGGATCACAGCATCTACCTTTGCGTTTCTTTCCATGGGTTTAGATATACATGCTTGGAGGGTTTTGTCTATTGAATTATTTGTCTTTTAAGTGATTGGAGACAACTAAAAAGCTCCAAAACAC
>JALWSI010000037.1:0-1216 GCA_027080315.1 bacterium
GATTGACATGATGATTGTGGCGCTTTCGGTGGTGATTCCTATTACAACCAAGGACAAAGATAATAAGTTATCGCGGTTTTTGAGGTGCTGGTATCCCGTTGCTGCTGTTGCTATGGCCTTTTTTAACCTTAGGGGGGTGGTAGAAGGCATAAATCCTAACCACTACGACCAGCAGCTAATTGCCATAGACCGATGGTTGTTCGGCGGTGTTGACCCAACCCAATGGCTTCAGCGGTTCAGCAGGCCATGGTTGGATGAGTACCTTCAGCTGGCGTACATCTCTTACTACTTCATTCCCATACTCACAGGCATAGGGCTCTATTCCATGCAAGACTCCGGTTTCACTCAAGATATGGAGCCATTCCGAAGGGCCGTGGTGATCTTTCTACTCACCTTCTACCTATCTTACATTGGCTACCTCTTGGTGCCGGCAGTGGGCCCTCGGTTCACCCTGCACTACACTAAGGAACTCAATGGAGTACTACTCACGCCGTATCTAAAAAAGATGATCAACATCTTAGAACCAACCCATAACGACTGCTTTCCCAGTGGACACACCGCCGTTTCGGTGGTGGCTTTGTTCATAGCCTTTCGCTACCGGCGAAGGTTGTTCTGGTACCTTCTGCCCATTGTGCTGAGTTTGATACTCTCTACGGTCTATCATAGATACCACTATGTGATTGATGTGATTGCTGGAGTGGTGTTGAGCTTCATCGCCTTCTTTCTTGGGGAGTGGCTTTTCAACCTTGTGGAGAGGGAATGACCAAGGGGCTTAAAGAGACCAAACGCAGCCTTGCCAGATCAACCGTTGTGATCGGGGGCTTCACCCTCATGAGCCGCATCTTGGGTTTTGTGAGGGATATTCTCATCGCCCTCTATTTCGGCACCGGCACCTCAGCAGATGCCTTCTTTGTGGCCTTCAGGATACCCAACCTTTTGAGGAGACTGCTTGGCGAAGGTGCCCTGAGCGCCTCCTTTGTGCCTGTGCTAAGCCGGTACATAGTGGAGGGCGACAAGAAAGAGGTGCAGCGGCTGATAAACAGCGCCTTCTCGCTGCTTTTGGTGGTGCTTGCAGGGGTTCTGCTATGTGGAGAGCTATTCACCCCGGCGGTGGTGAAGGTTATCGCCCCTGGGTTCTCGGCAATGCCAGAGAAGTTTGCCCTCACCGTGGGGCTGACGAGGGTCACCTTTCCATACATCTTCTTCATCGGGTTGG
>JALWSI010000037.1:1226-2125 GCA_027080315.1 bacterium
CCCGCCTTTGGCCCGGTGCTGCTCAATGTATCAATGATTCTCTGCCTGCTGCTTTTCTACAAGCTCTTCAGTGTGCCGGTTTACGCCCTTGCCTGGGGGGTGTTTGGGGGCGGGGTGCTTCAATTGGCTCTCCACTTCTTTGCCCTGAAGAAGAAGGGATACCTGCCAAAACTCACCACTACCCTTCTGCACCCAGGGGTGAAAGAGACCCTATCTCTCATGCTGCCTGCCCTCATGGGCCTGGCCATAACCCAGATAAACACCTTTGTTGACACGGTGATAGCCTCTTTTCTGCCTTCGGGAAGCGTCTCTTACCTTTATTATGCCAACAGGCTGTTTCAGTTTCCCCTTGCCCTTTTTGGCATAGCCCTGGGCACTGCCGTGCTGCCCACATTGTCTCGTCAGGTAGCAAAGGAGGAGCAGGAAGAAGTGAGAGGCACCCTCTCTTTCGGCCTCTCTTTCGTCTGGTTTGTGACAGTGCCCGCCATGGTGGGACTCATAATCTTCGCCGATCCCATTATTAAGGTGCTTTTTCAACGGGGGGCCTTCACCGCTGCAAGCTCTAAGGCCACGGCCTTGGCCTTGATCTGCTATGCACTGGGGCTCTGGAGCGCCGCTGCCTCAAAGGTGGTTGCGTCGGTCTTCTATGCGAGAAAAGAGATGAAGACCATTGTGGTAACCTCTTCTGCCGCCCTGATTCTGAACATTGTTCTCAACCTGATTCTCATGATTCCCCTGAAACACGCGGGGCTGGCCCTGGCCACCTCAATATCGTCGGCCTTCTACCTTGTTACCCTCACGGTTCTGCTGCATAGGCGCAGCATGTCACCTGCCTGGAAAGAGGTGTTCGTCTCGTTAAGGCGTATAGGCATTGCTTCTGTTGTGCTCATAGCAGCATG
>JALWSI010000038.1 GCA_027080315.1 bacterium
GGCCAATGACTTTATCACAAAGCCATTCAAAAAGAACTCTTTTCTGGCACGGTTCTCTGCCCTCATGCGCCTGAACCACCTCATGGAGGATATGGAGAGAGCCGAAAGCATCTTGGTGACAATGTCAAGAATAGCAGAGGCAAAAGACACCTACACCGAGAGCCATCTTGAGCGGGTATCAGCTCTGGCCCTGAGAGTTGGTGAAATGATGGGATTCAGTATTGAACAGCTAAACAACCTGAGAAGAGGGGCCATGCTCCACGACATAGGCAAGCTGGCCATACCCGACGCCATACTTCTAAAACCCGGCAAATTAACGGACGAAGAGTACGAGATAATAAAGTCTCATCCGGTAAAAGGGTACGAAATCTGCGAGCCCTTAAAATCACTAAAGCCCTGCCTTGATGTCATCCTTTACCACCACGAAAGATGGGACGGTAAAGGATACCCCAAAGGTTTGAAAGGAGAAGAGATTCCCATTAGTGCCAGAATAGTGGCAGTGGTGGACTCCTTTGACGCCATGAGAACGGTGAGGCCCTATCGTAAGGCCCTGCCCTTTGATGTGGCAAAGTCAGAGATTGAAAAGAATATGGGCACACAGTTCGCCCCTGACGCCGCTCAGGCTTTCCTTGAGCTTCTGAGCAGCCGAGAAGACAAACCGCTTTACCAAGAGGTAGAAGACTAAAGTTATCTGAGAAGCCTTGCCACCTTCTCAAAGACCGGCTCTACGGGAATGGATTCAACGCAGGGCTCAGCACATCTTCTCTTGTGTTGGCCCCGATATGGACAGTCCTTCACAACCACCTGGGAATCCTGAGAGTAAGGACCATTCCTCTCAGGTAGGGTTGGCCCGTAAAGCCCCACCACAGGCACCCCAAGGGCCACTGCCATGTGAAGGGGACCGGTATCTCCCCCCACCACAAGAGAGGCCAGAGTGAGAATGGCCATCATCTCTCTCAGACTGGTAGGAGGGGCCACAAAGATACCATCACTTTGAGGCACAAGATCCTCCTCTCCAGGCCCCCAGAGAACGAGAGAGGGTATGGAAAAGGTAGAATCTATCAAGTTGGCTAATTCACAGAACTTTTCCGGGTGCCATGTCTTGGTCTTCCACCCGGTTCCAGGCAAAAGAACCACAAAAGGTCCCTCTATTCCAAGATCAAGAAGGGCTCTTCTGGCCCACTCCCTCTCCAACTCAGAGGGCTTAAGCCCCCATCTCACCTCTCTATCCTTCCCGTCACCAAGCTCTGTAAAGAGAGAAGAGGCCTCTTCTGCAACATCCATCAGCTGTTCAACAATATGAGCGCTTTGGGGAGAAACCTTTTTGTTGTAAAAGAGGGATGCCGCAGGCTCACGGGCAAAGGCAGTGTCAAGACCCACTCTTAAGGAAGAACCAGCGCCAAAGGCCAACGCCGCGCTCTTCAACAAACCCTGTAGGTCAATAACGGCATGGTACTTCTGGAGCCTAAGGGCTTTAATGGTCTCCAGGTATCCCCCTATCCCCTTTGGCAGGGGTATCACCTTATCAACAGAATCAATCCCCTCAAGAAGCGGGCTCCAGCGCTGGGCAATCAACCAGTGAATATGGGCATGGGGAAGCAGCTCTCTCAAGCGATGGACTGCAGGAAGGGCATGAATCACGTCTCCCATGGCAGAGAGCTTAACCACCAAGAGCCGCAAAGAACCGGAGCGAGACAACTATCTTCCCTTTCTCTTACTGTAAAACCGCTCAAGCCAATCCCTTTTGAAGGTTGAGAACCTGCCCTCTTCAATGGCCTCTCGGGCATCTCTCATAAGGTCTTGATAGAAATGCAGGTTATGTATGGTAGCTAAGGTCTCTGCAAGGGGTTCTTTGGCAAAGAATAAATGTCTCAGATACATACGAGAGAAGTTCTGGCAGGTGTAACAGCCGCATTTGGTATCAACGGGATACTGGTCTTTACGGTACTTCTTGTCCATAACCCTCATCTTGCCAACCCTGGTGAAGAGGGTTCCCCCCCTTGCGTACCTGGTGGGAATCACACAATCAAACATGTCCATTCGCCGTTCAATAGACTCAAGGATGTCTTCAGGCAGTCCCACTCCCATAAGGTAGCAGGGCTTTTTTTGGGGCAGAAGGGG
>JALWSI010000039.1 GCA_027080315.1 bacterium
TGCAACTATTCCGTGGCGTTTGTCCAGCTGGGTGAGGTCCTTTATCTTGCACACAACAAAAAGAATGGATTCACCCTCTTTCCAGGAGTCTTTGAGGCTCTGGGCAAGCTCCTCCTCAAGCTCTTCCAGGGCCACCAAGGATGAGCTCTTCATCTCAAGCATAAGGGCTTCGTTCTTCCTTATGCTGGCCAAGACTCCCTCGCACATCTTCACCAGCGCATTGGCGAGATCACCTATGCTCTCGTCAAAAAAGTTGGGTTCGCGACTAACCAGCATCAAGACCAGACGCTTACCTGCCTTGCCTCTAACAGGCACCACGGCAAAAGAGCCCTTTTCAAACACTAAATGGGTCTCGTTGGGAAAGGGCAGCCCCCCGCCGTCGTCCTTTATCACTATGCGGTTCTGCTTGGGCAGCCAGTTTATGAGCCCCTCCATATTGGCAACTTTGCTTCTTGATATGCCGGAAACAAGCACCGGATTGGGCTCAGTGGATAGAGAGCTTTCCACCAGGAGCCCCCAATCAACGCCCCAGCTACTCAGCACCTTTCCAAATGACTGCTCAAGTTCCTCCATTACCAAAGGAAGGGGGGAGAACTGCTTTGTGAGCATCTCAAGGAGCATCTGGTACTTTCTTGACGCTATTTTGCCCTCTTTGGTGAGTTTGGCCCGCTTTAGAAGGTACTCAATAGACTTCCCGAATAGCTTGAATATCTTCTGGTCTCGTTCGTTGAAAAAGTACTTCTCTTTGCTATCAGCAACCAGCATCACCGTGCCATTGAGGAGGTTAGGAATCATGATCATGGCCTTTATCTCTTCGTCTTTTGAGTAATAAGGCACGGCGTAAGGCTCTTGATCAAAGCGATCGTACAGCAAAAAGCTCTTGTTTTTTACCGCCAACGCCAGGATCCCGCTCTCTTCAAGGGGAAGGGTGAAGTCTTCAACAAAGTTACGACTAAGGGTGTAATGGTACATCAGCCCCACCCTACCCTTCTGAACCCAGAAGAGAGCAACGCTGAAGGCGTTCATAACCTCACCTGCCAGCCGTATGGTGTGTTCAAGCTCCTCTCTAAGCTCCATCTTGCCTCCAGGGTTACGTTCTCAGACCCTCTCGGGGTTATCTTCCTCTAAAACCACAGAGGCGCTCTGTCAATGAGAGGTGTGGCTTTCATAATCAGGGCTCTGATGAAATGCGACAGAAACAAATGAGCTTATCACTACTTGAAACATCCCCCTACTTTCCCTTAATGTAACTCCCATGAGGCAAATAAGAATAGCCATCACCGTTCTGGTTATATCGTTGGGGCTGGTAGTTGGAGGCGTCTCTTTCTCTGCCACCCTATCTCTGCCCCAGGCTGTTGAGAAAGGGCTAAAAAACAACAAGCTGCTCAAAGCCACTACCATGAACACCTTAGCACAGCAAGAAGAGTATCTTGCCCAGAGGGGAACCCTCTTCCCTTCACTCTGGTTCTACGAAGAGGCGACCCGCTCAAACAACCCTCCCTTTGTCTGGATGACCAAGATGAGCCGCCACGATGTTGATGAATCTATGATGAACATGAAGGGCTTTAACGAACCCCCTGAGACCACAAACTACGAGTCTCGTTTCAGTCTCACTTACCCACTTTTTCACGGGGGATCCATGGTTGCAGCCACAAAGGCCAAGAAGGCCTTGTGGGAAGCCAAGAAGGGTGTTCTTCAGGTGAAGCGCCAAGAGGTAGCCCTCAGGGTGGTTAGGGCCTACGTGGGGCTGCTGCTTGCCATGGGAGAGGAGAAGGCGGCGGCCAAGGCGGTAGAAACGGCTCAGCATCACGTTGAACAGGCCACGAACCGCCACAGGGCAGGAACAGCCCTACGCTCCGATGTTTTGCAGGCCAAGGTCTTCTTAGCCAAGATGAAAGACCGATTGGCCAAGGCTGTGAAGAACCGTCAGGTGGCTGCTCTCAAGCTGCTTTTGGAGATGGGGGAACCCATAGGATCATACTACCCCGAACCAAAGGAGAGCCTTGAAGAGCTCTACGTCCGCTGGAGCAGAATAGAGATTGATGAAGACGAGCTGAAGAGAGGGGCAAAGGAGAGGGGGGACGTGAAGGCTGTGCAGATGGCGGCCCTCTCTTC
>JALWSI010000040.1 GCA_027080315.1 bacterium
TGTGTATGCTCTCTTCTGAGTGGAGCTTTGGGATGTTCACCTTCACAATGTCTGCACCAACCTCTGCGGCTACCCGGGCGGCGTAGGCAACGGCGTAGAGGCTGTTCTTACCCCCCTTCTGCTCAATGGCAGCGCCCCTTGGATACGACCAGATCACCACAGGCATTCCCAGCCTCTCTGCCTCACGCTTCACCTCTGAGAACTGGGCGATGTCCCTTCCCTGGGCGGGAGAGCCCACATAGAGGGTGTATCCTATGGCCTCTGCGCCTAAGGCCACGGCATCTTCAACCCTTGCTGTGAGAGGGGAGAAGGCCCGGGAATCTGAGGGTATGTTGGTCTTTCCGTTTATCTTAAGTATCAAAGGCAGTTTTCCTGCCACCTCTTCCAGATGCCGTTCTGCAAGTCCCCTGTGCAGGGCTATGGCAGAGAATCCCCCCTTTATTGCTATCTCTACCTGGTATTGGGGATCCGCGGAGGCGGGGGTGGTTAAAAAGTCTATGGGTCCGTGCTCTAAACCCTGGTCTATGGGAAGCACCAGAAGCCTTCCTTCTGGCGTGTCTCCGTGGCTGAATAGCCTGGTGAGTCTTACCTTCTTGCCAAGAAACGCCATTCTCTACCTCCTTCACACCTCTTCCACTGCTATTTGCGGAAGAAGGGCTTCAAAATCCTCACGTTTCACCAGCTGGGTGCTTGGCGACATGGCGGCGGCTGCGCCTGCAGCCACACCCCATCGCAGGGCCTCTTTCAATCCGTAGTTTCTCACCATTGCAAGCAGGAATCCTCCCACAAAGGAGTCCCCTGCCCCAACGGGACTCACAACCTTAACCTTGGGTGGTTTGGCCTTTAGCACGATCTCTTTGGTGATAAGGAGGGCATCACGGGGGCCTCTGGTTATTGCAACCATCTCTACCCCCTTATCTATCACCCAGCGTCCTGCATCTACAAACTCAGTTATGGGTTTCCCCATGAGCTCACGGCCAGTTAGCCTTTCAAGTTCGTAGGTGTTGGGCTTGATCATAAAAGGTCCACCCTTAATGCCGTGCTTTAGGTATTCACCGTCTGAGTCCAGAACGGTTCTCATACCTATCTCTTTTGTATCCTCTATTATGTCTCTGTACGCGGTGATAGGCAGTCCTTGGGGTAGGCTGCCACCTAACACAAGATACTGCTGGGTGGTTGAGGGATTGGATATGCGCCTCAGTTGCTGCTGCAGTTTGTAGAGGTCTTCAAGGGTGACCTGGGGCCCCCGAGCGTGGATCCGGGTCTGAGTCTTGGTCTTGAGATCGTTTATGATTATGTTGATTCTGGTCTCTTCTTCTATGGCCAGAAAGGAGTTGAGGATTCCCTCTTTGGCCAGAAGCAGAGAGAAGTTTCCTCCCTCGTCCCCTCCAATAAACCCGTAGGCTATGGTGGGTCCTCCAAGGGTGTTTACCACCCGGGACACGTTTACCCCTTTGCCACCAGGATCGCGGTGTATGCCCACCATGTGGATGGCATCGTCCAGTTTTAACCCATCTACATCAACAGTGAGGTCTATTGAGGGGTTCATGGTGACGGTGATTATCATATCTTACACCCTGCAATTCTCATAAGCTCTCTACAGAAGGGTACTAAAGCGTGAAGGCCCTGGGCTGATATGAGGTTGCCATCCACCACAACGGGAGCCTCCTCCCATATTGCTCCTGCATTCACCAGATCGTCCCTGATGCCCCAAGAGCTGGTCACCCTTTTGTCCTTTACTATGCCTGCAGATATGGCTACCTGGGGTCCGTGGCAGATCATGGCTATGGGCTTTTCTGCTTGGTTTATCTCTCTCACCAGCCTTAGCACCGGGTTGTATCTGCGTAGTTTATCAGGGGCATGGCCCCCGGGGATCACCAAGGCATCTATTGATTCAGGAAGCACCTGTGAAACATTGGCCTCAATGGGTGCCTTTAACCCGTGTACCCCCTCGCACAGTCTGCCGTCTCTCATGCCCAGGGTCTTCACTCTGCAACCTGCAACCTCAACGAGATACCTGGGCACCCAGAACTCAAGGTCTTCGTATCCTTCGTGCAAAAGAAAGGCTATGCACTTTTCCATATTTTACCCCCTTAGGGCCTCCAAAATTTCAG
>JALWSI010000041.1 GCA_027080315.1 bacterium
GATACCACAACGTGGGTGAAGGATCCTATGGCCATTACGAATATGCAGCACCAGATGGCTATCAGTTTTGCCACATCGTTCTTTGTTGCCAGTACTAACCAGGTCATGGTGGTTATTATGGCTCCTGCAAACACTGCGCTCATAAAGGTTTCCCTAAAGGGACGGGACAGCTTGAAAGCCGTAAGCTCTATGAGATGGTGGGCAGGTAGGGTGCCAAGGGCGTGTTTGCCACCAAAGTAAACCAGCGCACCAAAGAGCAGAGCCCCTACCAAGTTTCCCAGAAGCGTCAAGATCCATAGCTTGGCCAACGAACTCACAGGAGCTTCTCTGTCAAGCACAGGAACCACTGGTATGAGAAAGTTTTCGGTGAATAGCTCGCTTTGGGAGAGCTTTAGGAGGACGAACCCTATGGGAAAGAAGAGGGCTCCTACAAGGGAGGCCAGATGGCTACCCACGTAATGCTGAACAGCCCCTGCGGCTGCGGACATGGCCACTGCCCCAAAGGTCACGTGGATGGCTCCAATAATCCCCGACATGGCCATCTCAAGCCAGGGGCGCGAAAGCCTCTTCTTACCTTTGTCCAAGGCCATAGAGAAGACCGAAAGGGCGTCTTCGCCAGTGGAGGGCTCCTTCTTTATCCGATAGATGGCCTCCAGAAACATTCTGGCGTGGTTTGCCTCGTCTTCCATTATCTCGGTCAGCACCTTTGAGATTGTGGGATAGGGGCATTTTCTGGCGTCTTGGCGGTAGGTGTTCACCGCCATCTCTTCCAGCACCATGTTGAGCCTCAAGAGATCCTCGTCGTTCTTGAGGCCTTCCATAAGCTCAAGAATGGTCTTCTCTTCAGGGGATATACCGGCAGGCGGGGCTTTGTCCAGCTCTTTTATGCACGAGACCAGGAGCTCGGCGTGATGGGCCTCTGTTGTTGCCACCAAGCGCAGAAGGAAGGCCACCTCGGGGTCGTCAACGCTGTTGGACTGCTGCCAATAGAGGCGCAGGGCCGTGCGCTCGGCCAGCAGGTTCTCTTTTAGCCTGTCAAGTAGCTCCTGGTCTGTGTAGTTCACCACCTTTAAGCTTCTAACACTTCCTTCATAACCTCTTGATGAATCTCGTAGTCCTCTTGGGCAAATAGCACGAAGCGTATAAGCTTTACGCTCTTAAGATTTGGAGCCATCTCTTTTATGGTTTCAAAGGCCACCTTTGCGGCCTCCTTCATGGGGTATCCGAATATCCCTGTGGATATGGCAGGGAAGGCCACGCTTTTGATTCCTTTCTCCTCAGCTCTAATAAGGCAGCTTTGGTAGGTTTCTGCCAGCTTGGCTGCGGGATCCTTCTCTGCGGCGTAAACCGGTCCCAAGGCGTGGATAACGTAGGCATTGGGAAGCATGTGCCCCGAGGTGATCACTGCCTCTCCGGTCTTAATGGGGGCTAAGGGTTTACACTCCTGGTAGAGCCCGGGGCCAGCGGCCTTGTGGATGGCTCCTGCCACACCGCCTCCTGGGCGAAGCATGGCGTTTGCTGCGTTGACTACAGCCTCAATATCGTGTTGTTCAACGATGTTTCCCTTTACGCACTCAACGGTCACTTCCCCCACCTTCATGGCTCTCTGCTTCCTTCCTGCCACAAGTATTAGATGGCCTCTTCTCCCTTCTCTCCTGTTCTTATCCTGATGGATTCCTTCACCTCGTAGATGAAGATCTTTCCATCTCCGATCTTTCCTGTGCGGGCTGAGGATACGATCCCTTCCACCACCTCGTCCAAGAGCTCGTCGGGCACCACAACCTCAATCTTAATCTTTGGAAGAAAGTCCACAACGTACTCTGCTCCTCGGTAGAATTCTGTGTGCCCTTTCTGCCTCCCAAATCCCTTCACCTCTGTCACAGTCATGCCCTGTACACCTCTCTCTTGCAGGGTGGCTTTAACCTCATCCAGCTTGAAAGGTTTGATAATGGCCTCTATCTTTTTCACGGTAAACCTCCTTCTCTATTAAATTGACACCCTATTTGAAGATATCTCCCCTAAGTTTACTGTCAATAACCTGTTCTTGAGCGAACGTCCTCGTGCCAGGGGCTCCTTTCCCCCATCTCAAGACGATACCTGGCCACAAAGGCCACCATTGCCCCGTTGTCTCCACATAGACTCAACGGTGGAACCTTTATGGTTAAGCTTTCTTCTTTAGCAACCTCTTCAAACCTTCTTCTCAATCTGCTGTTGGCAGCAACCCCTCCTGCCACAACCACCCTGGGGATGGAGAGCTCTTTAACCGCCCTCAGGGTCTTAGCAACGAGCACATCTACAACCGCCTCTTGAAACCCAGCAGCCACGTGGTTCACCTCTGGACTACCAGGCTTAATACCCTCTCTCTTCACAAGGTGCACCACTGCGGTCTTTAGGCCGCTGAAGCTGAAGTCCCAGGTCTCTTTCATGTAGGGCCTGGGTAGCTCAAAGAGGGCCGGATCTCCCTCTTTGGCAGCTTTGTCTATTACAGGACCGCCGGGGTATCCCAGCTGAAGCAGAGATGCCACCTTGTCAAAGGCCTCTCCTGCAGCGTCGTCTCTTGTTTCTCCCAGCAACTGAAGCTCTCCGTATCCTTTCACCACGAAGAGGGATGTGTGCCCACCTGACACAACCAGGGCTAAGAAAGGAAACTCAATCTCCCCTTCAAGAAATGAGGCAAATATGTGGGCTTCTAAGTGATCCACCCCCACCCATGGTATCCTTCTGCTCCACGCCAGGGCCTTTGCAAAAGATAGCCCCACCACCAAGGATGGTACCAGGCCCGGCCGTGTGGTTACACCTATGCCTGTGATCTGGTCCATGTTCACCTTTGCTTCAGAGAGCACCTGTTGGGTTATAGGGAGTATGAGCTCAAGATGCCTTCTTGCTGCTATCTCGGGAACTATGCCACAAAAAGGTGCGTGAAGCTCGTTTTGAGAGGATACTACCGAGGCGAGAATCTCCCTCTCTCCTCTCAAAATTGCCACAGAGGTGTCGTCGCAGGAGGTCTCTATCCCCAAGATCAAGGACTCGTTCATGGAACCATCCTGTACTTCACGTCCTTGGGATCAACCCGCCAGTGGATAAAGTTGTACCATATACCTGCCTTCTCCATGTGCACGTTCTTGAATCTCCTGTGAAGCACAGAGAGGCTGTCTGGTACGTACAGAAAGGTGTATGGTTCGTCTTCCCATATTATTCTTTGAAGGCGATGGTAGAGCATCGCCCTCTTCTTCTGGTCAAATATGCGCCTTGCTTCTTCCATTATCTTATCAGCTTCGGGGTTCTTGTAGCCTACAAAGTTGAACTCCCCCGGTCTCGTCTTTGAAGAGTGCCAGATGTCGTAAGGATCGGGCTCAAACCCTAAGGACCAGCCTAAGATTATGGCCTGAAAGTTCCTCTCCATTATTGCGTGCAGCATTGCTTGCCACTCTAACACCCGGATCTTCACCTTTATCCCTACACGTCTCAGGTTCTCTTGAATAATCTCTGCCGCTGCCTCTCTCTGGTTGTTTCCTTGGTTTGTGATGATGGTGAATACGAAGGGTTTGCCGTTCTTTTCCAGAATCCCGTCTCCATTTCTGTCCTTCCACCCCGCTTCGGCAAGGTATTCTCTGGCCTTTTGGGGGTTGTAGGGAAAAGGGGGTATTGAGGGATCTCTTGCCCATGATGAGGGAGGAAAGGGCCCTGTTGAGAGTTGTCCCAGCCCCAATAGCACTATTCTCACAATGGCCTCCCTGTCTATGGCCATTGTGAGGGCCTGTCGCACCTTTCGGCTCTTGAATAGGGGGAGTTTGAGGTTGTAGCCGAGATAGGTGTATCCGAAGGATGGGTGCCTGAACTTACGAAACTCCTTCTTTATCTTTGGAGAGTTGGTCTGTCTTGCGTACTGAAAGGGTGTTAGCCCCATGGTGTCTATGCCTCCAGACTGAAGCTCCAGAAACATGGTGGTGGGATCTGGGATGATGCGATAGATGATGGAGCATATACCAGGTTCGCCCTCAAAGTAGTTGGGGTTTGCCTCTAAGACCAGTTTTTGCCCCGTTACCCACGATTTTAGCCTGTATGGTCCGGTGCCCACTGGGTGTCTATTGAACTCGGTTGTGTTCAGGTCCTTTCCTTCCAGAAGGTGCTTGGGGATGATCCCCATGGTCCAGCTGGAGAGGGCGGGGGCAAAGGGTTTGTCGTAGTGAACGATGAAGGTGTAGTTGTCAGGGGCCTCTGCGCTGGTGACCATGAGATAATCGCCGCTGTAGGGGGTAGCAACCTTTGGATCCTTCAGCTTCTTCAGGGTGAACATGACATCAGCAGAGGTGAATGGGGTCCCGTCTTGCCATTTTACCCCTTTTCTCAGATGGAAGGTGATGGTTAGCCCGTCCTTAGACACCTCCCAGCTCTTTGCGAGGTCTCCCACTAAGTTTGTATCCTTGTCGTACTTAAGGAGACCGTTGAAGATGAATCCCGAGATTGTCCCTGAGGCAGAGTCTGAGGCAAGCATGGGTATGAGGCGCTTGGGCTCTCCAATGGAACCCATCACTATAGCATCTCTGCAGCTGTGGGAGGCTGCAGGGCATTGAGGGATCTGGGGAACCAGAAGAAGGGCGACTGTTAGTAGAAATAGAGTCAGCATTTAGCCGCCTCAGAGGTGCTTTGGGTTACGATTTATCATCAGGTGGAACTATGTCTGCAGAAACCTCCTTAAATTCCACCACCTCTTCTACCATCTCTTTCGTATCTTCTGTGTTCTCTCTCCAGCTGAACTTGTCGTGAACAAACTCGTCCAAGGCTATGATCACCGGTTTACTGTGCTTGCTCTTCATAAGAACAGGTTTTCCTGACTGGATCATCTTAGCCCTCTTCATGATGATCACCGCCAACCTGTACCTGCTGTCAATCTTGTCTAAAGCAGCGCCCATTAGCTCAAAGTGTCTGTGGCTGTACATCTCTATCCCCTCTTCGCAAAAGGTATGAGTTTATTTATATCCCACTTGTACCAATAGACAACCACCGGGCTAGCAATAAAGATGGAAGAGTAGGTTCCAACCACTATTCCAATGGTTAAGGCAAGGGCGAATCCCCTGATCACCTCTCCTCCGAGGAAAAGTAGTGCCAACACAGCCACCAAGGTTGTGAGGGAGGTTAAAAGCGTTCTGCTCAAGGTCTCGCTAACGCTGCGGTTTATCACCTCTATCATTCTTGTGGAGGTCATGGTTCCTGAAGGGTGGTTCTCCCTTATCCTGTCATAGACGACGATGGTGTCGTTCAAAGAGTAACCTACTATGGTTAGCAATGCAGCAAGGATCTGCAGATCCATCTGTTTATGTAACAGGGCAAATATTCCTGCTGTGATGGTGACGTCGTGGAATAGTGCCAGGACCGCTCCCACTGCGAACTTGAACTCAAACCTCCACGATACGTAGAGCAGAATACCCAGCATGGCGTAGATGATGGCCAGAAGCCCCTTTTCTTTAAGCTCTCTTCCAACCTTGGGGCCCACAACCTCAACGCGCCTTACCTCAAAGGGGTTTTCTGGGTATCCCTTCTTGATGGCTGAAGCCACCTTCTCTTGAAGTCCGCTTAGAGAGCCTGAGGACTTCTGGGTGCGGATGAGCACCTCTTTGGTACTGCCAAAATCCTGAATAAGCACGTCCTTAAGTCCTGCCTTCTTCAGAATGGCTCTCAGCTTATCCAGGTCTGCGTCCTTCTCAAATCTCAGCTGAATCAGGGTTCCCCCTGCAAAGTCCACACCGTAGTTGAACATCTTTCCGGTAGAGATCTTGTTGAAGATCATCGCTCCGATTCCTATGAGTATAAGGGCCAGAGATATGCTAAAGGCAATCTTCCTCTTGCCCATGAAGTCTATCAATATTCCCGGCTTCACTATTTCCACGGCTTATTCCTCCTAAATGCTGAGGCTCTTTAAGGTTCTCTTTTGCTGGATCAGATCAAACACAGCCTTACAGAAGACTATGGCTGTGAACATGCTGGCCACTATTCCTATGCTTAAGGTGACGGCGAATCCTTTGATGGGTCCTGTTCCAAACTGGAAGAGCACCACTGCTGCGATGAGGGTGGTTACGTTTGCGTCAAGAATAGTGATGAAAGCTCTTGCAAATCCAGCGTCTATCGCGGCCTTAACCGTTTTGCCAAGGCGCAGCTCCTCTCTTATGCGTTCAAATATGAGCACGTTTGCATCAACTGACATACCTATAGTCAATATGATTCCCGCAATGCCCGGAAGGGTGAGGGTTGCATGAAAGGCCGCCAAGGCGCCCAGGATCAAAACCATGTTTAGCAGCAACGCCATGTCTGCAATCAGACCTGAGCCTTTGTAGTAGATGGCCATGAATAAGAGCACGAGGATCAAGCCAACAACGGATGCCTTGAATCCCTGCTCAATAGAGTCTCTTCCCAAGGATGGTCCAACAGTACGGTTCTCAAGGATCTTCACAGGGGCTGGTAGAGAGCCTGCCCTCAGCACAATGGCCAGATCGTGGGCCTCTTCCGAGGTGAACCTTCCCGTGATCTGTGCCCTTCCCCCTGTGATGGGCTCCTGTATCACCGGAGCCGAGTAGACCACATTGTCCAGAATGATGGCCAATCTCTTCTTCACATTCTGGGTGGTGATGTGGGCGAATATCTTGGCTCCCACTTTGTCAAAAGAGATTGAGACATAGGGCTCGTTGTAGGTTGGGTCTATGTTCACCCTGGCATCAGAGAGGTGTTCTCCGGTGAGCAGCACCCTCTTTTTCACCAGATAGGGTACCTTGGTTACCACCCCTGTTTGAGGGTCGCGCCTTTTACCGTAGAGTATCTCATCTCCTGGGGGCACCCCGTTAGCAAGGGCGTCTTGCACGCTGTTCTCGTCGTCTACGAGTTTGAACTCCAAACGCGCTGTCTTTCCGATTATCTTTATGGCCCTTTTGGGATCCTTTATTCCGGGAAGCTGCACCAGCACCCTGTCGGAACCCACCTTTGTTATGGTGGGTTCGGCCACTCCAAACTGGTCTATCCTGTTTCTTATCACCTGAAGTGTTTGGTCCAGAGCGTTCTCTGAGATCTTCTTTATTGCTTTATCTGTCAAAGCCGCTTTTATGCTTTCTTTGTCCTCAGACACAATGTGGAGCTCTGGAAACTCCTTTAGATACTTTTTCACCTTCTCTTTGTCTTCAGGGAAGAGAAGCTTTATCTCAATGTACCTGTGTCCTTCCACCTTCACGCTGTCGTAGTCCACCTTGTTCTTGTCCATCTCCTCTTCAAGAAATGCAGAGATCTTCTCAAGAGTGGAGTCCAGAGCCTTCTCAAGGTCTATTCCAAGAACCAGATGCATACCGCCTTTCAGGTCTAAACCCAGCTTGATCTTCTGATCTAAAGGATACGCAAACCATACTGCCACAGCCACCACAGCAATGATCAGCAGAACCTTTAACTTTAGCCAATCCTTCATCTGCTATCTCCTTATGTCTCAGTAACTTCAGGTGTTTTCTCTTGCTCTCTTCCGCAATGCGAGGGGCAGTTAAACCACAACCCCTTGGGTTTTGCAACAAGAACGGCTTCTAAAGGATGTAGAAGGTTCTATTGGTGGCAGGTATCTCACCGATTTGTAGAGTTTTTATTTAGCCTGTTTATCAGGTTTACTACCTTTTCTACCGCTTGCTCGGGGTACTCTGAATCTATCCAAGTGAAGCCCTCTTTTTTGAACCAGGTTCTCTGGCGTTTTGCGTATCTTCTGGTTGCCTTCTTTATCTCCTCAACCATCTCAAGAAGAGATAGTCTTCCATGTAAGTACTCAATAACCTGTTTGTACCCTATGGCCTTTAATGGGGGGGAGCTTTCGGGGTAGCCCATAGCGATAATCTTCTGGGTCTCTTCAATCAATCCTTCCTTAACCATCTTCTCCGTCCTCAGGTCTATTCTTCTTCTCAACCTCTCTTTAGGCATGTCCAGTGCCAGTGTGATGGCCTCTATCCAGGGCTTGGGCTGCCACGAGGAGAATTGAGAGGGTGGGGTTCCCGTGAGCCTGAATATCTCAAGGGCCCTTACTATCCTCACTCCATCTTGGGGTGATAGCCTGCTGGCGGTTATGGGGTCTATCTCTTCCAGTCTTTTATGCATAACTTTACTCCCCACCCGGTTCATTTCCTCTTTCAGCTCTTCCCTCAAAGCAGGATCCTTGGGTGCCGGTATTGAGAGTCCCCATAACAGGGCTTTGATGTAGAGCCCGGTGCCCCCTACCACTATGGGTAACTTGCCTTTTTTGTAGATGGACAGGGCTATTCTCTCTGCCAGGTCTTCGTACTCTCCTGCATTGAACTCCTGATCTGGTTCCAGAATGTCGTAAAGATAGTGGGGCACCTCTCTTCTCTGTTGAGTCGAGGGTTTTGCGGTTCCTATGTCGCAGTGTCTGTAGAGCTGGACAGAGTCGGCATTGATAATCTCTCCTCCAACCTCTTTGGCCACAGCCACCGCCACCTTGCTTTTCCCCGTTGCGGTGGCTGTGGCCAAAGA
>JALWSI010000042.1 GCA_027080315.1 bacterium
TACCCTCAATCTGAAGCATCCCGATCTGCTCTCCATTTCCCAACTCTACCCGTATCAAAGCATGAGGCTATCTTATTTGCAGACGGAAAACAGCGACGCCTGTCTCAGGTATCCGAGCCCTTGGAAAAAGATGGTGAGAGACTTTGCATCTATTTATGGAATACCAGAAGAGATGCTTTATGCATTGATGAAGACCGAAAGTGCCTTCAACAGAAGGGCTGTTTCCTACTCCAACGCGTGTGGCCTAACCCAGGTGCTCCCCTCTACCGAGAAGTGGATCTTAAGGCAGAGAGGTGAGGGATACTGTTTCTATCCCACCAAGGCCTTCATTCCCTTCTTCTCGCTCCAATCAGGAGGATGGTATCTCTACTATCTTGAAGAGGAGTTTAACAACCGCTGGCCTTTGGTAGTGGCATCGTACAACGGAGGGCCTGGTCGCACCAAGAGGTGGTTGAAAAGAGAGCCTTATCCTTCCCTTGAGGAGGTCGTGGCCTTCTATCCCCTTAGCCAGACCAGAAGGTACGTGAAGAAGCTCTTTGTTTATCAGCTTCATTACTTGGGGGCGTCTGCCCGGAGTGAGTAAACGAAGGCCAGCACCTTGGCCACCACCTCGTAGAGTTCAGGAGGAATCTCTTCACTCAAATCAAGGCGTAAGAGCAACTCTACAAGGGCAGGATCCTCTTGCACCGGCACCCCGTGTTCTTTGGCAAGCTCAATAATCTTTCTTGCAACCTCTCCCCTGCCTTTGGCCACGAGCTTGGGGGCCTCGTCTCCCTCTTGGGGCTTGTACCTCAGGGCAACGGCCTTGTTTGTTCCCTTCTTTGCCATGATTAAACCCTCATCTGAAGCAGGTGAGGACGCTTCACCTCAATGGGAAGGTCCTCTTTGGAGAGATCCTGAGAAATCCCAACCTCTACCCTGGTGAGGTTCACCTTTGAACCAGAGAACTCCTCTTTTAACATAGGCATAGCGTGTTCTACCAGCTCTTTGGTCTCTTCTCTCTCAACCCAGAAAAGCATGTCCAACCGTTTGCTTCGCTCTTCGTAGCTGAGGTCTATTCTGATGGTGCCGAGCTTAGGTGGAGATGAGAGAAGGGTTATTCTGAACCATTTCTCTCCTTTCCCTTCCTCCTCCGCTATGGTCATCCTCCATTCGTCTATACGTTGATGATAGGCAACAACCAGTGGAATGATGAAGAATCCTGAGTTTTGGGTCTGCACATTGAGGAGCTGGTGTCCGTTTATGCTCTGCATAAGCTCTTTGGCAGCTTCAATGTGGCTGCTTTCTCCTCCCTTGGCAATGAGCTGTGCAAGTTGAAGCTTCAGGTCGTTTTTAAGCTCTTCTGGTGGAAGCTCTCCCTCAAGCACCTGTGCCATCCTGGCCTCTGTGGATAGTCCGTTATTTGATATGAAGTTGGCCAAGGTGCGTGCTAACACCCCTTCTCCTTTGTCCGCCTGAACTATGGGGAGGTTCTGAATGGCTCCCCTCAATCTGGAGAATAGGGTTCCCCATCCTTTCATAGAGCCCAGCTTAGCCATGAAGCCTTTGAAGGGTACCTCGTCAACCAGTCTTAATCTCAGCTGGGGCAGAAGAGACGCCACCATCACCTTGATGGTGGCTCCGGGCTTAACTGTGTGGGCAGCCTCCCAGGTGGCTTGAGTTTCAAAGCTGCCAAAATCAATGATCACCTTGTTTCCCTCAACCTCCACCACCTTGCCCTGAAGCATGTCGCCTATGTCAAGTTCCAGTCCGGGAGGGGGAGGTGTTGAGGACTCTATGGTGAATCTACTGGTTGCAGGCCATATCCTGATAGCCAACTTATCTCCTCCCTTGCCCAAGGGTATATCCTCTAAATGACTTTCTGCAAGGTTGGTTTCTGGTTTGGTTTCTTCTCCCTTTTGAATTTTATTGCCCTGAGGTGGGGATGGTTTGGATGATCCGCCGGCCTCTTCTGTCTCGTTCTTGGGGAGAGGGATAGTCTCTTCTACAGAGATTCTTCTCCCTTTAAAGACGTTTGTTGTATTTTCGCCGTGTGAGGGTTTTCCCTTAGATCCTTGGGGTGTTGGCTCCTTTTCCGTATCAAGTGCTTGATTTTCGTC
>JALWSI010000043.1 GCA_027080315.1 bacterium
GGCGTAGCGTCATCTCGCCCCAGCGCCCGCGGACCTGGGGTTTTCGGAGAGCCGTCACCAGGTTAGCAGTCTCTTTTTGCAGCTGCTGCTGGCTCTCGTAAAGGCTTTTCAACCGCTCGGTAAGGCCAGCATAAGCCTCTTGCCTGCTCTTTTCTATGGAGCGTACGTGCTCTTCAAACTGTTTGAGAGATTCGGACAGGGGCTTGATTAAGCCCTGGATGGCCTCTTGGCGCTTGCCAAGGTCGCCTTTGGCCTCTGCCAAGACCTTGTCAAATGTCTCCTTGGCCAGCTTTAGGAACGCTGTTGTGCTGTTCTCTAAGGTATCGCCTGCTACGGCTTTAAAAGTGTCTGTAAGCTTACTTCTTGCCTCATCAAGAAGCCTCTTCTCTTCTTCAAGCCTCTGAGCTGTCTCTTTGAGCTGGGTTTCTGCCTTCACCCTGGCTTTCTGTTCTTCTCCAAATTCATGCCTGAGTTTTTCAATCTCTTCAGAAGCTTTCTCCAGTTGCGCACGGAGTTCTCCGATTATCCCTTTCGTCCGGCTTGTGGCAACAAGCCAAGCGACAATCCCACCAACAACCACACCAGCCACGGCACATAAGAGATACATTGTGATCATGCTATTTCCTTCCACAATTGCCTCCTTTTACAATCCCTTATCCTCCACGCCGGACCGAGCTAAACAAATTGGCTGCCAGTAAGCTGGAGCGGCCAGCTTATTCCAGCCAATTGATCCAATAGCGTAACAGCGGCGCAATCCCAGCATTCCTCAAAGCGTCTCTTCGTCTCCGCCAACGTCGCCGATGATAAAGCTCATGGGCTTCTCCGATCCTTTGTATAACTCGTTCCGCTAAAGACTCCATTGGTTAGCCTACCCTTATCAGCTACCTCGTTAGATGAGTTGCCGTTACACTCTCTGTTACGCCATTACCACTTGTTGCTCAATACAGGTTTGCGTGGAGTTGCAGATGCTTTTGATCTTTTTAAGCCTCGCATAGATAACGGCTCTGTTTTTTCATTTTTGTCATGTTTTTCACTACAGTAAGCGACCGTATCTCTTCTTTTGGGCTGGAATACGCACTGGGCAAAAGCGCCCGTTACACTCGCGAAAGTGTCCCATGCTTCCTGGCTGCATTGAGGGTCCATAGCGGACCCTATTTTGGGGCACCCTGTCTCATTTTTGGAGCACTATAATTTATGGATGTGAAGCTACTCCTTTATTTAACTTTTACCTCTCGCTTATAGTCTCTTTTATCGCCACTCCAAAGTGCCGTCCCCCTCCTTCGGTTCTCACCAATACCTTTGTTCCGGGCCTAAGTTTAACCACCGAGACAGGCTCTCCTTCTGGAGAGGTTAGCCTTATGGTCTCGGCGTTCTGAAGCACCGCCGAGAGGCTCTTCTCTCCCGTCTTTGCCTCAATTAGCAGCATGGGACGGCGTTCCTGTTTTATTCTTCCTACAATAGCAGGCGAGGCCTCTCCTGTGTGCCTGGTGATCAGCACCGTGTCTCCAGCTTTCAGCTCAGAGAGATAGGTGGTCTTGCCGTTGGGCAGCAGGGTGTACATGTGCACCGCCCCTGCGTTCACCCTGAAGGGCCGGGGTGAAACGTAAGGATTCTCCACACTCTCCGCGTGTACCAAGAACATTCCCGACGAGCTGTTGCCCACCAACATACCCTCTCCCAGGCCCATCATGGTGCAGGTGTCAACGCATATGCGGTCTCCCATGCCCAGAGGGGTGACCTTGGTGATCTCTGCCACCTCAAGACCCACCTTCTGGCCCTCGCTCACCACCTTCTGAATCATTCTTTTAACCGTTGCCGGGTCCGGGTTCTCTAAGACAACCCCGGCGACGCCCTTCTCCAGCACCCCCAGGGCCATGGTGAGCTCATCCTCGTCTCTCACCACAGTCCAGATGTTGTCAGACTGCGAGACCAGGTTCTCCAAGGGGATCACCTTCCAGTCCTCTGCCTCAACCACCACAATCATCCTCTTTGATAGCTGCAGGGTCCTCTCTTCGTCCTCTTTTGAGGCGATCTTCACCACCTCAAAGTGCTCCCCGGGTTTCAGGTCTCCGTCCTCTGCCACAACCTCAACCAGACCCAGCTCTTTAACCTTGGTTGCCATTCCCTTCTCAACCCAAACCCCGTGGGCTCCGCCTTCTAAGGCGGTGGTGATCAGAGACTTCTTGTAGGGTATGGCCTTAACCCAGACCCCTCTCATTTTAGCACCTCCATGGCCTCGGCCACCGATGCCCCTTCGTGAACTATCATTGAGATGGCCCTGACCATCTTGTCTGGGTGAGAGTGCTGGAACACATTGCGGCCTATTGAGACCCCTTTGCCCCCTGCCTCCATGGCTCCCTTCACCATGTTCAGCACATCCTCGTCTGTCTCCATCTTCTCTCCCCCGGCAATCACAACGGGTATGGGACAGCCCTCTACCACCCTGGCGAAGGTTTCGGGGCTTCCTGTGTAGGCAACCTTGACGATGTCTGCCCCTATCTCTGCACCTAAGCGGGCCGCGTGCTCAACAACACAGGGCTCGTACTGGTTTCTGATTTTTGGGCCCCGGGCGTACACCATGGCCAGAAGGGGCATGCCCCACTCTTTTGCCTTCTTTGTGGTCTCACCAAAGTCCCTCAGCATGGTCTTCTCGTCCTCTGCCCCTATGTTCACGTGTAGAGATACGGCGTCGGCCCCCAGCTTTATAGCCTCTTGCACAGAGCAGACCAGCATCTTGGCGTTGGGATCGGGGGCAAGGGAGGTGCCGGCAGAGAGGTGGACAATAAGGCCCACGTCGCGGCCTTTTCTCCTGTGCCCTGGAGCAACCAGCCCCTTGTGGAGGATGATGGCGTTTGCGCCTCCCTCGGCCACCTTGTTCACCATCTCTTTCACGTTGCAGAGTCCCTTGATTGGGCCTACGCTGACCCCGTGGTCCATGGGCACAATCACAGTGTTGCCCGTGTCCCTGTTCATGATCCTCTCCATCCTGATGGTCTTGCCTATCATCTCTCTCCTCCTTCACCCGTATTAACTTTGGGGTACCAGGGAGGCTTCTGGTTGCTGTCCAGTGGCGTTTCACAATGAAAAAGGGCCATGGACAGCGTCGCCTGCCCATGGCCCCTGGTTTGTGCAGTTCACTCAGGAGCGCCTGATGGGCAGGCGCCTCCTAAAGTAATACCACCAATAAAACGAGAAGCTAAGATCCTTCTCGCCCTTGGGGCCTGAATCTGTATGGGTCTTTCTCTCTTCCATGGTGCCCCCTGTTACTATTGAAGAGAGCCCTTGTCAACTTCTCGCCCATCATTTTTTAAGCAGGGTTCTTTTGTGTTAAGGTTGTGGCCACATCTCAAAGAGGAGGTGTTGCCTTGAGAACCCAGGCGGAGTGTTACCCCTGCTTCTTGCAGCAGGTTGTAAACACGTTGGAGATGATGGGTGTGGAGCACCAGAGACAGTGCGGAATCCTGAGAGGGGTGATGAAGACCATCCTTAGATGCCCGGAAGATTGGTCTCCTCCCCAGGTCTCGGCAGAGGTTTACGGGTACATTGCAGAAGAGACGGGAGTGAAGGATCCCTTCCGTGAGAAGAAGGAGGAGAGCAACAGGATTGCTGCCACCATGATCCCCGTTCTCAAAGAGATGATTGAGAAGAGCGATACCCCTCTTCTTGATGCGGTGAAGGCTGCCATTGCGGGAAACATCATTGATTTTGGGGTGAGTCACAGCTTTGAGATTGAGGATAGCAAGGCGATACTCTCATTGCCCTTGGTGGTGAACCACTATCCCTTCTTTGAAGAGGAGATCAAGGAATCAACCACGGTGCTCTACCTGGCCGACAACGCCGGGGAGATAGGGTTTGACTCAATCTTGATTGAGCAGCTGGTTAAGATGGGCAAAGAGGTCACAGTGGCGGTCAGAAGCGCGCCCATAATCAACGATGCCACCTTAGAAGATGCAAGGTTCTTTGGCATAGAGAAGATGGCTAAGCTCATCACCAGCGGCTCTCGCGCCCCTGGGACTCCCCTCTCTATGGTGACGCCTCAGTTCAGAGCCATCTTTGACCAGGCTCATGTGGTGATCAGCAAAGGACAGGGCAACTTTGAGACCTTGGACGATGCCCAAAGGCCCATCTACTTCTTACTCAGGGCCAAGTGCAGGGTGATTGCAGAGCTGCTTGGGGTGGATCTTGGCAGCATACTCTTGATAAAAAGGTGAACCTTAATGACCAAGAGAGAGGTTGTTACCCGTTTTGCCCCCAGCCCCACAGGCAAGCTTCACTTGGGAAACATAAGGACCGCTTTGGTGAACTTCCTGTTTGCCCGCCAGAATGGGGGGAGGTTTCTTTTAAGGCTGGAGGATACGGACAGGGAGAGGTCCTCAGAAGAGTACTGTGAGGGGATATTCCATGACTTAAGATGGCTGGGGCTTTTCTGGGATGGAGGGGTGGTGAGGCAGTCCCACAGGTTGGAGCGATACCGAGAGGTTGCAGCCCGGCTTGTGGAGGAGGGCCATGCCTATCCCTGTTTTTGTACAACCGCCCAGCTTGAGGCCCAGAGGGAGGAGCAGCTGAAGAGAGGGGAACCCCCGGGGTACGACGGAAGGTGCAGCAGGATAACTCCCTCAGAGGCTAAGGCGAGGATCTCCAAAGGAGAGCCTTACACCGTCAGGTTTCGTCTTGGGGAGGGTGAGGTTAGGTTTCACGATCTTTTGAGAGGGGAACTCTCCTTCCCTCTGCCTGAGAGGGGAGACTTTGTGATTTTGAGGCAGAATGGAATGCCCACCTACCACTTAGCTGTGGTTGTTGACGACGGGGATGCCGGGGTGACCCATGTGATCAGGGGAGAGGATCATCTTCCCAACACCCCAAAGCAGATCAGGCTGATAGAGGCCCTTGGTGGTGCTGTGCCCACCTATTGCCATCTTCCATTGGTGAGGTCGGGCAAGGAGTGTGTCATGGAGAAGAGGGAGGGTAGCGCCGATTTCTCTGTGGAGAGACTGAGGGAGATGGGCTTTTTGCCCCAGGCGCTACTTGATGCAGTGGCCATCCTGGGTTGGAGCACCACCCTCTCACCTCCCATGGGCCTTGAGAGGTTGGTTGAGGAGTTCTCCATATCCCAGCTTGGCACCTCTTCTCCCATACTCACCATGGATCACCTACTTGCCGTGAACAGGGCCTGGATAACCAAGGCCGAGCCCTCTCTCATTGTGAAGTATGTGAGCACCAGTATCCCCGAAGATCGTCTCGTGGAGCTGGTTGAGGTGGTTAGAGAGAACAGCAGCACCTTAAGGGAGCTTGAGGAGTGGGTTGAGGCTGTTGAGATAGGGCCCGATGTGCCCTTGGAGTTCAATGAAGAGCAGCAAAAGGTGCTCTGTTTTGTTCGGGATGTGTGGAGGGAAGAGCTTTCTATCTCGGCTCTAAGGGCTGCCATGAAGGAGAGAGGGCTCAAGGCGAAAGAGGTTATGCCTCTGATCAGGATGGCCTTGGTGGGAGAGCCTCACGGTCCTCCCTTGGACAGAATTCTCTCTCTTCTTGGGCCTGAGGAGGTGATGAGCAGGCTTGAAAAGGCCCTTGCATAGCCGTAATCTAAACCTTGCAGGGAGATAACTTGGAGGTGAGATATGGATCTTGAAGCGGTTCTTAAAGAGTTTACCCCCATGGTGCCACCTGAGGAGATTAAGAGGCGGTTTGCGGCTTTTCAGAAAAAGTTGGGCGATGCAGGGTTGGCAGGGGCGTTGCTCTTCCATGTGCCTGACATCTACTACCTTGCGGGAACCAAGCAGGAAGGGTTCTTGTTCGTTCCCTCCGAGGGCGAGGGTCTCCTTCTGATCTCTCGTCATCCCCGGAGGGCCGCTGTGGAGTCTCCAATACCCGTGGCGCCTTTGAAGTCTTTGAAGAGACTCCCTGAGCTGCTTCCCCCTTTGGGGGATGGCAGCCTTCTGGGCACAGAGCTTGACCTGATCACCCTTGCCACCATGAACCGCCTTAAGAAGGCCTTGCCCAAGGTGGAGTTTAAGGATGTCTCTCCCATTGTGAGGGAGCTGAAGGCCGTGAAGAGCCCCTGGGAGATTGAGACCATGCGAAAGTCTGCCCACATGCTTGATGTGGGTTATCGCACCATGTTGGCGGAGATGAGGGAGGGGATCTCTGAGATTGAGCTCTCTTCTTGCATCTACGCTGCCATGCGCCGTGAGGGCTACGAGGGAGGAGAGATCATGAGAAACGGGCGCATGGACGGTTTTGTGGGACACGTGCTGTCGGGGTGGTCTGCGGCTATCCCGAGTTACATGAACGCTCCCACCAACGGCATGGGCATATCACCCTCAATGCCCATGGGGCCCAGCTGGAAGAAGCTGCAGAGTGGAGACACTGTGATCTTTGATCACTTTGGAACCTACCTTGGGTATCTGGTTGACATGACCAGAACCGCTGCCCTTGGAGAACCATCCCAGAAGCTGCAGGACGCCCACAAGGTGCTCTTGGAGATCCATGCTTACCTGAAAGAGGCGCTGAGAGAGGGTGGGGACGGTGGAGAGGTGTACAACCAGGTGATGGAGATAGCCCGTAAGAGCCCTTACGGTGATAACTTTATGGGCTATGATGACGTGGGGGTTAACTTTGTAGGCCACGGTGTGGGCACAGAGATAGACGAGTATCCCTTTATTGCCAAAGGACTCACCATGCCCCTCAAGGCGGGTATGGTGGTGGCTGTGGAGCCGAAGTTTCTCTTTCCCGGAGAAGGGGCTGTTGGCATAGAGAACACCTACCTTATTGGAAAAGACGGCGCCGAGTCCCTAACCACCACCCCTATGGAGCTCAAGGTGGTCTAAGGGAGGAGGCCTCTATTGAGCAGTTTATGGTGGGAGCCTTTTCTCGTTGAAGACTCCCACCTTTGCTCCCTGTGCGGAGGTCTCTGCTGCCAGGCCCATCCGGGCCTATACCTGGATCCTCTTCAGTTCCTTGAGGCCTTTGACCTTCCCTTCTCGTGGGATCCTGAAGAGGTGTTGAGGACCCATCGTCTCAAAATGAAGACCTGTATGGGGGTTCCCATCCCCATGCCAGAAAGCACAGAGATGGGGTGCGTCTTCTGGAGCCCCAAAGGGTGCGTGCTGCCGCGGTCCCAGAGGCCTTTAGGGTGTCTTATGCTGGTGCCTAAGGAAGAGAGCATATTTTGTGGGGAGCCCCGGTGTTCCCTTCCCCCTGAGGTTAGCTACCTTGAGTGCTTTGAGCGTTGGAGAAGGTACTACAAGAAGGCTGGAATCTGGGAGAGGGTGCTGGGCCTGTTCCCTGCTTAGTCAAGGAAGGGGCTATTTTCAATGGGAGGGATTATCTCACGCTCTTGAGCTAAGGCCAATAGCTTTTCTACCGCCCTGCGACCCTTCTCTCCCAACTCCTTGGTGTACTGGTTCACGTAAAGCTCAATGTGCTGGTTGATCACATCCTCCTCCATCTCCTGGGCGTGCTCTTTGATGAAGGGCCAGAGCTCCTTCCTGTGCTGGTAGGCGTAGTTTAGACTCTCCGCTATTGCCCTCTCTATCTCTACCAACAACTCCCTTCCCAGCTCTCGCTTAGCGACTATCCCTCCAAGGGGGATGGGAAGCCCTGTCTCTTCCTCCCACACCTCTCCAAGGTCGGCGAGTTTTACCAGCCCGTGCTGGGGATAGGTGAACCTGCCCTCGTGGATGATCAACCCTGCCTCTACCAGCCCCTTCTGAACCGCGGGCATGATCTCGTCGTAGCGCATTACAACGAGGTTCTCAATCTTCTCAAAGAAGATCCTCAAAAGCAGGGTTGCCGTTGTGTGAAGCCCGGGGACTGCGATCTGGCGGAGGTTCTCAAGCTTGGTGTTGGGTTTGGCCACAATGAGCGGGCCGCATCCCTCTCCCATGGCGCCACCAACGTTGAGCAGAAGGTATGAGTTTAGCACGTAGCTCAAGGTGTGGGATGAGATCTTGCTCACCTCCAGCCTTCTCTCCATAACCATGGAGTTTAGCTCTTCCACGTCTGCCATAACGGGCTCTACCTCAAAGCCCCTGCCCTTCACCAACCCTTTGGCCAGGGCGCCAAAGATGAAGGTGTCGTTGGGACAGAAAGAGAAACCCAGCTTTATCCTTCTCACGGTGCTCCTCCTCTACTTCGTTTCCTCTTTTACTCTATTGGGTGGGTATTATTCATGGCAACAGGGTTGTTCACATGGCGAGACCCGGCTAAGCTCTTGGCCATGGAGAGGATTGAGAGGGTTAAACAGGAGCTGCCAAGGCAGCTATACCACCTTTGCAATGGGCTCATCATAACCTGGGCTGTGCTTAGGTGGGGAAGGTCTGTGGGCGTGGTGTTGCTGCTTCTCTCTGGGATAGGTCTGTGGCTCTCTTTGAGGTACCGTAACAGAGAGGTTCCCTACCTTGAGGGGCTTGTGAGGCTTCTGGATCGTCCAGAGGACAGGGAGAGTCTTCCTGGTAAAGGGGCCCTTCTCTACGGAACGG
>JALWSI010000044.1 GCA_027080315.1 bacterium
GAGTCGAGGGTTTTGCGGTTCCTATGTCGCAGTGTCTGTAGAGCTGGACAGAGTCGGCATTGATAATCTCTCCTCCAACCTCTTTGGCCACAGCCACCGCCACCTTGCTTTTCCCCGTTGCGGTGGGGCCTGCTATCACAAGGAGCCGTAGGGCCTTCTCTCTTACCAGTTTGGTTTCCTCTTCTCTATGAATGCAGTGGCACCTTCAGAGAAGTCTTTGTGGAAGAGACATGCTCCAAATACCGAATTGAGGAAGGCTATGTTTGGAGCCGTGCTTGATAGCTCGTTTAGCACCGCCCGGGTCATTCGTATGGCATTGGGGCTGTTCTTCATGATCCTTTTGGCGAAGGAGAAGGCTGTCTCCATTAGCTCCTCTTCCTTCACAATGGCGTTGATCATACCGGCCCGTTCAAGGCGTTCCATAGGAATGGGATCTGCTGTGAGCAGAAACTCCCTTGCGTATCCTGCCCCCACAGTCTCAACCAGTTTTGCGATGCCCAGCCATTCCACTGCCAGTCCTAAACGGGGCAGGGGTATCCCAAGAACGGCTTTTTCAGTGGCAACCCTTATGTCGCAGGAGAGAGCCACCATGAACCCGCCTCCCAGGGCGTATCCCTCAATGGCGGCTATTAGTGGAATGGGAAGCTGAGACATGGTTAAGAAACACCGATGTACCGCCTCGCTGTAGTTGTTGGCTTTCTCTATGGATGAGCTGTACTCCACAAGCTCCTTTATGTCGGCTCCGGCCCCAAAATGTCCTCCCTCTCCTTTGAGTACCACTGCCCTTATCTCTGGATTTTCGCTGAGCGCGGTTAAGGTTCTGGGTAGGGCCTTCCATAAGGCTAAGTTGAAGGCATTCTTCACCTCTGGACGATTAAAGGTGACAATTGCCAGTTGGTCTTTCAGTTGGGTTTTGATGATCTCTTCCATAACTTCTCCCTTCGTCTTGTGTTCTCCCATAAATCTAATAGTTACCTTTAGATGGATCAACTTTTGCATATGCCATTCTATTGTGGTAGGTGAGGATCAAAGGTGATTGGGGTAGTGGTTTTCAATAAGTGATGGGTGATAAGGATACAGCCGAGGGAGGTGAGAGAATTGGGTAATAACGAGTTTTACAATTTGGATCCTTCTCTGCAGGCAACAAGGGATCATGTTCTGTTTGACAACGGAACGCACAAGGTTGTGTATCTGGGAACCCAGGGCATAGGAGAAGGTGATGTTGAGGTTAACTCCTATCTAATCATAGATCAGGATAGGGGTTGTCTTATAGATCCAGGGGGATACAAGATCTTTCCTAAGGTTATATCAAACATATCCAAGCATATTGATCCTAAAAGAATAGACTACCTCTTTATGTGTCATCAGGACCCGGACGTTGCGGGTAGTCTTCCCCTGTGGAGAAAGGTTTCTACTGCCAAAGTGGTAGTTCACTGGTTGTGGATGAGGTTCTTACCTCACTTTGGGTTTGAAAATGTGGACCAGTTTTCTCATCCCCTTCCTGATGAAGGAGACTCTTTGCCTTTGGGAGGATGCACGCTTCAGTTTATTCCATCGCACTTTCTCCACAGCCCCGGGCAATTCTCTGTTTACGATAGGGTGAGCCGGTTTCTTTTCACCGGAGATATAGGTATCGCTTTGATGGATCAGCCCATGCTCATCGTGGATAGTTTTGAACGGCATGTCTCTTCTATGCGTACCGTTCACGAAAGGTTGATGTCTTCTTCCAATGCCATCAAGCTATGGCTTAACAAGGTGAGGCATCTGGATATTGAGGCCATACTACCTCAACACGGGGCAATTATGATCCGCTCTGACGTGCCCAAGTTTTTTGCTTTTCTTGAGTCTCTAAGGTGCGGAACAGACCTAATGTAGGGGGTAAGGTATGGAGAACAGACTGATAGAAGACCTTTCTGATGTTCTCTCTGATGAGGTGAGACTTGAGGCTTCAAATAGAGAGACCTCTCGTATTGTTGAGGAGATAGCCCGTAAGGTGGTGGAGAAGTTCACCGACAACAACAAGACCATAACCGACAACATAGATAGGCTGTCTCGCATTGTTGATGAGTTGGAGAGGTTTAAAAGCGACTTC
>JALWSI010000045.1 GCA_027080315.1 bacterium
GGTGTTGAGAACCAAACTTCGTTGGGGAGAGTGATTACAGATATCTCATCTTCTTTAAGGAGGTGGAAGCATGGAGAACGGTAACGGTAGAGAGCAATGGCAGACTCAGTTGGGGTTTGTGCTTGCCGCCATTGGTTCGGCCATTGGCCTTGGAAACATCTGGCGGTTCAGCTACATGGCCTACTCCAATGGCGGAGGTGCGTTTCTCATTCCCTATCTCTTTGCCCTGTTCACAGCAGGCATCCCTCTTCTGATCTTAGAGTTCGCCTTAGGTCACGAGAGAATGGGCTCTGCCCCTCTGGCCTGCACAAGGGTTAAAAGAGGCTGGGAGTGGCTTGGATGGTGGGCGGTCACCTTGGTGATGTTTGGAATAGAACTCTACTATGTGGTGATCATAGCCTGGTGCGTATGTTACTTCTTCCTCTCCTTCTCCTTAGGATGGGGAGCCGACCCCAACGCTTACTTCTTCAAGCACTTCTTAGCCCTCTCAAAATCCGCTGGGCAGATTGGGGTGATCCGTACTCCCATCCTTGCAGCTCTGATCGCGGTATGGGTAATAAACTGGGGCATAGTTTACCGAGGCGTAGGAAAAGGACTGGAGAAGGCCAACAAGATCTTCATGCCCCTCCTATTCATATTCACCGCCATTCTGGTCTTCTGGTCTCTCACCCTCCCCGGAGCCCTTGATGGAATCAAGGCCTATCTAACCCCAAACCTGTCAAAGATAATGGAACCCAAGGTGTGGATAGACGCATACAGTCAGATCTTCTTCACCCTCAGCCTGGGCTTTGGAATAATGATAGCCTACGCAAGTTATCTTCCAGGAAAGTCTGACCTGACCAAGAACGCTGTGATCACAGCTGGGGTGAACTGTGGGTATTCTCTTTTCGCCGGGTTTGCTGTCTTCTCAGTGCTGGGATTCATGGCAGCATCCCAGGGAAAGAGCATTGCTGATGTGGTCTCTCAGAGCATAGGTCTGGCCTTTGTGGCGTATCCCAAAGCGGTCAGCATGATGCCAGGGGGGCCTCTCTTTGGAGCCATCTTCTTCCTCTGCTTGGTGATGGCGGGAATCTCCTCTTCCATCTCAATCATGGAGGCCTTCGTATCCGCCATTGTGGACAAGTTTAATGTGGGGCGGAAAATGACCGTTAGCGTGGTCTCTGCCATCGGGGTCATAGGATCCCTCATATTCACCACCCAGGCAGGCCTCTACTGGTTAGACATAGCCGACCATTTTCTCACCCACTACGGAATAGTGGTTGTGGGAATATTAGAGGCCATTATGGTTGGATGGTTCTTTGATACCAAGCACCTTCGCCGCTACATCAACAAGAACTCAACAATGAGACTTGGGGCGTGGTGGGACGTAACGGTGAAGTTCGTGGTGCCCTTGGTACTGGGCATCATCCTGCTTGGCGACATCTCAAAGGAGGTCCAGAAACCATACGGTGGCTATGGGTGGACTCCCGTGGTGTTGATAGGACTCAACTGGGTGCTCTCAACTGTGATTGCAGGCTTCCTTTTCGCTTCAAGGCCCTGGAAAGACAAATGTCCCCTTGAGGTCCCAAGAGAGAACCAAGAAGATTAAGAGATAAGCGGTCTAACCATCTCCAGAAAGCCCTCTTCCTCCACGGTCTTAACGCCGAGGTTGAGGGCTTTCTGGTACTTACTGCCCGGGTTCTCTCCTACCACCACCAGATCGGTCTTCTTTGAAACAGAGTTGGTGACCCTACCTCCCGCCTGCTCCACCAGCTCCTTTGCTCTGTTCCGATCCATGGAAGAGAGGGTTCCTGTGAACACAACCGTCTTCCCTTTCAAAGGCTGGGTTGCCTCATCCCTCGGAGGAGAGAGAATGGTGACCCCTGATGCCAGCATACTTGCTATCATTTTCCGGTTTCTCTCTTCCTCAAAAAATGCAGCTATGGCTCTGGCGGTCTCCTCTCCCACCCCTTTGATGCCCACAAGCCGATCCATTGTGGCAGAGGCAAGTTCATCAAGAGAGCCAAAATGCTCAGCCAAGAGCTGGGCTGTGTACTCACCAACATTGGGGATTCCAATGGCATAGATG
>JALWSI010000046.1 GCA_027080315.1 bacterium
ATCTTGGGAGCACTTATTCTCTCCATGATCACCAAGTATCTGGTGACCAGAAGCATGGGCTACTACGAGAGAGAAGAGGAGATGGTTAAGGGATTCGTTTGGGGCATCTCCATAGCCTCGGGGATGGTGACAATACCTGTGGTGCTTTTCTTTATGATGCTGTCAAAGTAATATCTCGCCCTGAAGAAGGAGGAGAGAGCCGTGGAGAAACTGAAGAAGAAAGCCGAAGAGATGGATCTCATGAAGCTGAGGATCATTGCCATATCGGGAGTGGTGCTAATTTTTGTTTTCGCTTTGGTCATACTCTACATTGGGGGCAAGAAGATGGGACTCGTGGGCAAGCACCACTATCCCCTCCTTGAGCTGGCAGGCATAGAGAAGAGCGACCGCCCACCCATTAGCATAAAGGGATCAGACCTGAAAAAGTTAAAAAAGGCAAAGGGACGCAGGGTTATGATAATTGACACCATAAAAGACGTAACCCTTTCAACAGAGACAGGAGGGGTGGGACTGAAACTCACCCACGTTCAGGTGTTGCTATCAAATAAAACAGTGGAGGCTCTTCAGAAGCATGGAGAGAATCCACTTGACTGGAAGGGCAAGAACGTGGAGGTGATCGGCGTGCTTAACTTCAACCCCCTTTACGGCTATCAGATAGTGCCTGAGAACAGCCCTGATGCCTTGAAGGTAGCCACAGCGGCAAAGTAGGAGGCAGGATGTCAAAGAAGCTATTTGACACGGTGATTGTAGGGGCAGGTCCCGCGGGTCTGACTGCGGGGCTTTACACCGCAAGGTCACGGCTTAAGACCGTGATCATTGAGCGCTTAGCCCCTGGGGGGCAGATAGCCCTAACCGATTGGATAGAGAACTACCCCGGATTTGAGTCTGGAATAAAGGGGATAGAGCTGGTGCAGCACATGCACAACCACGCCCTGAATGCAGGGGCCGAGATCATGAGCGGAGAGGTGAAGGCCCTGGATTCGGACCGAAACACCAAGATAGTCTATGTTGACGACAAGTGGCTTGAGGCCAAGACCGTAATTGTGGCCTCGGGAACCTCCTTCAAGAGGCTTGGGGTTAAAGGGGAAGAGGAGTTTATCGGAAAAGGAGTCTCTTTCTGTGCCACCTGCGATGCCCCCTTTTACAAAGACCTCACCGTGGCGGTGGTGGGAGGTGGAGACACCGCAGTGCAAGAGGCCCTTTACCTCACCAAGTTTGCCAAAAAGGTGTACCTGATACACAGACGGAACAAACTGAGGGCCACCAAGGTTCTTCAAGAGAGGCTCTTCAACAACGAGAAGGTGGAGATCATCTGGTCAAGCACCATAGAAGAGATAAAAGGAGACAGCCTCTTAAAAGAGGTGACCCTCTGCTCCATAGAGACAGGGGAGAAGAGAAACCTGAGAGTTGACGGCCTCTTCGTCTTTGTGGGTCTAAGACCCAACACCGGTTTTCTTAAAGGGGTGGTTGATATGGACTCTGAGGGGTTCATTTTAGTGGACGAGAAGCTGGAGACCAGCAACCCCGGAATCTTTGCCGCAGGAGACGTGAGGCGCAAGATCTTGAGGCAGGTCTCCACGGCGGTGGGGGACGGGGCCTCAGCAGCCCATGCAGCAGAGCTCTACATTGAGCGACACTTCTGAATGAGACTGGACAGGTTTCTGAAGGTCAGCCGCCTGATAAAGAGAAGATCCCTCGCCAAAGAGGCTTGCGACTACGGGGTGGTGAAGGTGAACGGGTCGGTTGCCAAAGCCTCAAGAGAGGTTAAACCGGGAGACATTGTAGAGCTTGATCTTGCCGCCTGGTACAAAAAGGTTGAGGTGCTTGAGGTGCCTGAAAGGGCGGTGGGGAAAGCGGCGGCATCAGGCCTTTACAGGGTGATTGAAGAGCGAAGAAAGGAGCCCGAGCTGTGAGGGCCATTCCCCTTGCCATCACCATGGGAGACCCGGGAGGAATAGGGCCAGAGATAATTTTAAAGACAATTAAAGAACGGCTCTATCCTGAAGAGGCCTCTCTTGTGGTGCTGGGAGACCCCAATGTCTTCTCTTACTACTCCAGAGTCTGCTCTATCCCCATGGAGATGGAGGTTCTTGAGAAGCTTCCCCAAGAGCTGGAGCCAAGCAGAGCCTACCTCGTTAAAGTTGAAGATCCCTTAGAGGACAACCAGTGGCAGTGTGGAACCACAAACGCCCATTGTGGCAGGGTGGTGGCAGCCATCATCAAGAAGGCGGTGAGCCTGTGTCAAGACGGCACCGTGAAGGCCATGGTGACCGCTCCCATAAACAAGAGTGGACTACACGCAGCAGGCTACCCATACCCAGGGCACACCGAGTTTCTCGCCCATTTAACCAAGACAGAAGACTATGCCATGATGCTCATAGGAGGCTCCATAAGGGTGGTGCTGGTCACTATACACGTGGCCCTCAAGGACGTGCCCAGGTTAATCTCTGCCAGCGAGATCTGCAGAATCTACCGCCTCACCCACCGAAGCTTAGTGGAGTGGTTTGGGATACCAGAGCCCCGTATTGCAGTGGCGGCCCTGAACCCCCACGCAGGGGAGGGAGGCACCTTTGGAGACGAGGAGGAGAGGATAATCATCCCCGCCATTGAGGAGTTAAGAAGGGAAGGCTTCAACCCCTCTGGTCCCCACCCAGCAGACACCCTTTTCTACCGGCAAAAGAATGGGGAGTTTGACGCTGTGGTGGCCATGTACCACGATCAGGGTCTCATTCCCGTTAAGCTTGAGGGCTTTGACACAGGGGTCAACCTTACTTTGGGACTGCCCATTATTCGCACATCAGTGGATCATGGCACCGCCTTTGAGATAGCAGGAAAGGGCACAGCCAATCCCAACAGTCTTGCTGCAGCCATTGAGACAGCGATAACCCTTTGCAGACGTGCAAATTAAACCACAGTAACCCCTCCACAAGTAGAAAAAAAACCACATTGTATTACCCTCTCCCTATGGCTAAGCTTTTTTCAGAGAATGGGGAGGAAGAAAGGCATGAAAAGAAGAAATAGAGATATGCAGCAGACGGTGAAAGAGCCCATTGAGATTAAAGGATACGGAATACACACAGGCAAGCCCGCCAAGGTGGTGATCAATCCTGCCCCTGAAGATACAGGTATTCTATTCAAGAAAGAGGGTGTTAGCTTCCCTGCAACCGTTGACCACGTGGTTGACGTAACAAACGCCACAACAGTGGGCCATGAGGGAGTCACCATTCGCACAGTTGAGCATCTACTATCGGCCTTGCACGGCCTCGGAATAGACAACGCAGTAGTAGAGGTTGAGGGAGAGGAGATTCCTGGGTTAGACGGAAGCGCAAAGGAGTTTGCCGAGAGGATTCTGGAGAAGGGAATAAAGGTTCAGGAGAAACCCCGTAGATACCTGCGCATCACAGGAACTTTGAGGGTAGAAAACGAGAAGGGCGGTTTTGTTGAGATCTGCCCTGACAGCGGAGGGTTCTCTGCAGAGTGCGCCATTGAGTATAACCATCCATTTTTGAAGCAGCAAAAGGTGAGATTCCGCAGGGGAGAGCATTCTTTTGTGGACGAGGTGGCACCTGCCAGGACCTACTGTTTCTACGAAGAGATAGCCCATTTGCTCAAACGGGGCCTTGGCAGAGGGGGCAACATCAAGAATGCTGTGGTTATTGGAAAAGACGGGGTGCTGAACGGCCCCACGAGGTTTGAAGACGAACCTGTGCGCCACAAGCTTTTAGATCTACTTGGAGACCTTACCCTATTTGGAATGCCCTTAAAGGCAGAGGTGCGAGCCTACAAGGCAGGACACGCCCTGCACGTGAAGTTTCTAAATGAACTTGCCAAGAAGAAAGAGATTGGGAAGGTGGAAGAGTAGCGTTAGTTAAGAAACCTCCCAAAATCTAAACTACTTGATCTTGATCAGGTAGTTGCCGTTAAGACCAAGGGATAAGAAGAATTCTTTTAGTGTGTGAACATCTAAAACCGTGATTTTGCAAAAAACCACCAATGAACCACATTGACCTTAAAGACTAAGAGTGATATCCTGAGTAAAATTGTGGATGGTAGAAACTGAATGCTGTATTAAGGAGGGAAATATGAGCAGATTAAAGGCAATAGCATTGGTCGTAGTCATGGTTATCATGGCATGGGGAACAGGGGTGTCATATGCTCACGACGATGGAGGAGGCTCAGTCCTATCTCCTCCCACAGTGACAGGAGAGTTGGTAGATGAAGGGGACTGCCAGTACGCCGCCAAGCTGTCCTGGAACGCTGTTCCAGGAGCCACAAGCTATCTGATCTACAACGCCGACAACGACGATTACCTGGGCCAAACCACCTACACTACGGTGTTGGTCAGAAACCTCACACCGGGCAGACAGTACCATTTTTATGTTAGGGCTCACGGAGACACCGGAAACTCTGAAAAGAGCAACATCGTAATGGTCTATGCCCCTGAGTGCGATAGCGGCGGGATACCATCTGCTCCATGCAATCTGAACTCCCAAGTAGTGGATAAAGGCAACTGTGAGTATGAGATACACTTAGGCTGGTGCGCCGTATCAGGAGCAACAAGCTACAAAATCTATGAGATGGAAGGAGACGTGCTCTATCCACTTGGAACCGTCACCTCCAACAGCGCTACAATAACCGGTGTAGAAGCCGGACACACCTATCATTTGGCAGTAACCGCCATAAACGACAGCGGCGAATCTGACCTCAGCTCTGTGGTGACAGTTACCATTCCTGCGTGTGGGGATGGGAGCGGTGGAGAAACATCCAACCTGCCTGCACCGCAGAATCTAACCTACAACCTCACCTGCAGCTCAGTAAAGGGCTGTTATACCATACGTTTAGATTGGGACGCTGTACCTGGAGCCACAAGCTACAACGTCTATTGTGAAAAAAACTGCGATAACTGCTCTAATGGAGGAACCACAACCTACAGCACAACCTCCACCCGTCAAGTGTTTGGCCCATGGTGCGCTTTTGACTACCTTTACACCTTCTCTTGCTATGTCACCGCCGTAAACTCCCAGGGCGAGTCGGATAAGAGCAACATCGTCACCTTCCAAGAGCCTGACTGTGGTGGAGGGCTATCACCCGCTCCAACAGACAACACTGTAACTACCACTGTGAGCAACGCAAACGACCTTAATAACGCCCTGAACAACGCAGCAAACAACGGCAAGCCCGATGTTATAGTCATGAACCCTGGAACCTACAACGGCAACTTCATCTACGTCTCAACAAACGGAGACAACCAGCCTCTCACCATTAAAGGTGCAAGTGGCACATCTCCCTCAAGCATCATCATAGACGCAGGCAAAACCGGAAGCGGCATAACCCTAATTGACACCAATCCATCCCACACCAACAGCAACTTCACCGTGAGCGGCATAACCGTTCAGAACGGGAAGGCCCCTTCCAGCAACAACGCTGGAGGCGGAATAAACATCACCACCCCAGGAAATATCAGTGTTTCTAACACCATCACGAGAAACAACTCAGCCGGCCAGGGAGGGGGCATCTCCGCCGCCCCTATACGAACAAGCGGCAGCTCGGTGATCATTTCTGGAAACAGCCTTTCCGGCAACACAGCCACAACCGGAGGCGGTGGACTGGTGGTGAGCACTCCAAGCGGAAACCAGGTCTCCGTGAGCGGTAACACCATTGCCAGCAACAACGGAGGCCCCATGGGTGGAGGCATTCTCATCTCCATCGCCTCGGGAAGCTCTGGCGGCTCCTCTGGTGGGCTGGTGATCTCAGGAAACAGTATATCGTCCAACTCAGCCACCTCAGGGGGCGGGATAGCCGTAACATCTCCCTCTGGCACAGCAACTGTGAATATCGGTGGAAACAGCATCTCCTCCAACACCGCTACCACCGGGGGTGGCATAAGCGTTTCTGGTGCGGTTCAGGGCATAATCAACAGCAACACATTGAACAACAACAACGCAAATCAGGGAGGAGGCGGGTTGTCCATTGCATCAACAGGCTCCCTAACCGTATCCGGCAACACCATAAACAGTAACTCTGCCCCTGCAGGTGGAGGGGTTATGGTGAGCAGCGGAACCATAACCTTGGTAAACAACATTATCTCTGCCAATACTGCAAGGAGCGGCGGAGGCGGCGGGGTATCGGTCACCCCATCTGCCTCCTCGGCACTGGTGCTGATAAACAACATCATCTCTGGTAACAGCGCTCCTCAAGGCGGGGGTGTAGGCATGTCCAGCACCACCAGCGGCGTGCCTGCTGTGCTGATAAACAACACCATAGTGGGTAACACCGCCACGTCAGGCACGGGAAGTGGTGTACACCTTGTTGTTCCCGCAGGATCCAGCAGCTCTACAACAGGGCTTCTGGTGAACAACATAATACGCAGAACATCAGCCAGTGTGGGCTCCACAGATATCTCAATCTCCATGGGCACAGCTTCCTCCGGAGGCGGCGGAACCATACCTCCTGGGATCTTACACTCGGTAAAGGCCATGGCCACAACCACAAACGGACTGGTTGTGAGCCACAACAACTTCTTTAGTGAAAGCGCCGTTAATCTTCCCGTCTCTCTTGACTCAACCAACACCTATTCAGATCCAGGCTTTGTGAACGAAGCCGCCGGGGACTACCACCTCTCAGCCGCATCTCCCCTTAAAGACAGCGGTGAGGTGGTCTCGGGAATGGGCTCAACCGATTTTGAGGGAGATCCAAGGATTTTAGGCTCTGCCCCAGACATAGGAGCAGACGAGTACATAGCCGAGCGCATAGAGAAGTTGTACCCTCCCAATGGCACAGAGAGGCACTACAGCGGCGATCTCTCGCAGGATGGGCTGCTGGTGTTTGCATGGTATCTGCCAAAAACCAACACCGGTGTAGCAGGGTACAACCTGCACCTGGCACTGATATACCCCGGAGGCTCCACCGCTGCTGAAGGAGACATCTTCTTAGATTCCTCAACAGGTCTCATCGTGCTTAATGATTACGGCATAGCAGGCTGGGTGCTGCCATTGGACGAGACCACCTGGAATGCCCTGGAGGACTGGGAGATAGACTGGAGCGCCACTGGATGCTCTGTGGCAAAAGACAAAAGCAGCGGTGTTGCAGGTACCACCTGGGGCACCTTTGTGATCAAGTAAGGGAGGTGGATGGGCTTGAGCAAAAGGGTTTTAACCTTTGCCGTAGCTGTATGGATATTAGGACTAATTGGAGGCGGACTATCAAACGCCGCCTCCAATTCCACTCCAAAGGATGTGGGAAGCCTTACGCAAAGCTGTCCCGCTAACTCAACTCTTTTTCTCTCAGGGGTGATCATATACGGCAATGAGAAAAGTGCCCTTATAGAGGTGGGAAGAGAAAATAGCACCGTAAAAACCCAGCTAAAAGAGGGAGATAAAATTTGCGGATACACCCTTGACAGAATTGAGCGTGACAAGGTAGTGTTAGGTTACGAAGGTGGAGAAGAGATTCTATTATTGAAGAGAGGGAGCATAAAGGTTGCTGCCAAGCCAGGAAATAAGAAGAGAAAAGAGGCAACATCAAGGCCGAAGGAGGATTCAAAAAAAGGCCCGACGGTGGTGAAGAAGTACGCTCCAGGAGAGATTGATTTGAGCGAGCACCAGGAGGAAGTAAAGAGGGGAATAATGGAGATCATTAGGAGTTTTCCTAATCCAGCAGGAAATATAGAAACAGAGGAAAGGAGGTGATTTAAGGATGTCTAAGTGGAAAATCGGTTTGATAGCGATATCTTTGTTGATTGGTGTGGCAATGGTCAGCGTTCCAGCAAGCGCCCAGACTTTCCAATGTTACTGGCCAGATCCAGGAGGTGCCGTAGGGTACGTTATCACCAATGTAGATGGTTTTGGAGCCCTGTTAATCTTCACCTATGACCCAGTAGGTGATATCTTTGCCTACACTGTGGACTCCAGCGGACCAAAGACCGTGAATTTCGGTGGAGGAAGCATGCTTCCGGCCTATTTCTACGGCCAGTACAAGGGCAACGATTCTCTCACCGGCAAACCTATCTATGACTTCTATGTTAGCGGAAGCGGTGTAATGGGATCTTTCTCTTACATTGGAACTCAAGTGTGGTAAGGGGGAAGAACGAGATGAAAGGGAGAATGGGGAAAGCGATACTGCTAACCGTTCTCCCTTTCTATTTCTACACGATGGCAGGTGTAAGCTGCGTAACTGCCACCATGATCCGCCAAGGTTTTGAAGTAAAAGAACTTACCAACAAAGCATCTAAAGTAGTAGAAGCCAAATGTATCTCGGTTTCAGAAGACCCCTCATCCCCCAATCTTATCTACACCTTTCAGGTCACCAGAATCCTTAAAGGCAGAAAGAGAACCTCAACAG
>JALWSI010000047.1 GCA_027080315.1 bacterium
ATCTAAGAGAGGCCCTGAGCATCCTTGATAAGATAGCCGAAGGCACGGAGATTCTGGGCAGAGATGTTGATGAGATAGTTAAGATCAGCGACCTTCTTGATAGTGTCTCTGAAAACCAGGAGCTTTTGGCTCACGACATAAAAGGGCTTTACGGTATCTCAATGGCTCTCACAATGGCCTATAACCTTCAAAGCGTATCAAGCAAAAAACTGGCAAGCATTCTTATGAAGCTTAGCGTGGAGAGTTAACAAGCGGGTTTTCGCAATTGAGGGTGAACCCCTTTGAGTTGAAGGCAGCGGAATACGATGCCTGGTTTGATAGTAACTTAGAGATCTACAAGGCGGAATTGCAGGCGGTTAGGGTTCACCTTGATAACACCTTTTATTCTTCTCACAGCTTGGAGGTGGGGGCAGGAAGCGGCAGGTTTGGAGGTGAGTTGGGGATAGGGATTGGACTTGATCCATCCCAGGCTATGCTGAGACTTGCAGAAAGAAGAGGCGTTATTCCGGTTGTGGGAATAGGTGAAAGCCTGCCCTTTCGCGATAAGGTCTTCTCTTTAGCGCTGACGGTTACCACCCTTGCCTTCTGCTGTGAGCCTTTTCTTTTTCTCAAAGAGATGTTCAGAGTGCTTCGCAGAGGGGGCAAAGCAGTGATTGCCGCAATAGATAGGGGTTCTCCTTTAGGCCGGTGGTATGAGTCAAAAAAGGAGAAGAGCCATTTTTACAGACATGCAAGGTTTCTTTGTGCCCATGAGATTGTGGACATGGTGAAAGATGCAGGATTCTCAAACCTATCCTTCTCTCAGACCCTGTTTGGAAGGTCCCTCGGTGAGGCATCCTTGGAGGTTAAGAGGGGATTTGGCCAGGGGGGCTTCGTTGTTGTTAGCGGAGTGAAGGCTTGAATCTGCCTATAGGTTTGGTGGCGGCTATTCCTTTAGAGTTGGAGAAGATTGTATCACTTCTGGAGGATTCACGTCCGGCTTTTAACAAAGGTAAGCTATCTATCTTGAAAGGTTATCTTTTTGATGTGCCGGTTTATGTGGCTATCTCTGGAGTAGGTAAGACCAACGCCGGGGTGGCATCGACTTTGTTGCTTGAGCTTTTTAAGGTTAAGCACCTTGTTAGCCTGGGTATAGCTGGTGCTTATCCTGGTTCTGGATTATCCCCTGGGGATGTGGCTGTGGCTACCTCTGAGACCTATGGAGATGAGGGATGCCTTTCTCAGGATGGGTGGCTTGACATGAAGGCCTTGGGACATCACTTGGCGGGGGGGAATAAAGGGAGATTTTACAACACACTTCCCCTTTGGGCACCCAAGGTGAATCTATGGCCTAAGGGCCCTTTCTTGACCCTATCAACGGTGACTGGTACCAGAGAGGCTTCAGAAGCGTTGATGGGCCGTTTCCCTGAAGCCATTTGCGAGACGATGGAGGGAGCAGCCGTTGCCCATGTGGCGGCCATGTGGGGTGTGCCGTGTAGCGAGGTTAGGGGGATCAGCAACATGGTGGGTCCCAGAGATAGAGACTCGTGGGTTGTGAATGAGGCTGCAGAAGCGGCTCAAGAGGCTGTGTTGAAACTTATTGAGAGCAGGATGCTGTGGAAGGAGGAGTGATTTAATGGATCTGAAAGAGGCTGTGCAGGAAGCTATTGATCAGGTTAGACCTGCCCTACAGGCTGATGGAGGCGATGTGGAACTGGTTGAGGTTGACGGGGATGTGGTTAAAGTGCGTCTTACAGGTGCTTGTGGTTCCTGTCCCTTTGCTCAGATGACCCTCAAGGCGGGTATAGAGGCAGTGATCAAGAGAATGGTTCCTGAGGTGAGTTCTGTAGAGGCTGTCTAAGTTTGAGGGAGGGCGATGTTAGGTCGCCTTAAAGGAAATCCCATGGCCGTTGCAGGGGGAGCCATGGTTCTCTTCATGCTGGTTGTCTCCATTCTGGCTCCCGTGATCGCCCCTTACAATCCATACACAATTGATCCCAATGCGGTTCTTCAGCCCCCTTCTCTTCATCACCTGCTGGGTACAGATCATCTGGGAAGAGATCTGCTCTCTCGTATGATTTACGGGGCCCAGGTCTCACTGAAAGTGGGTTTTGTCTCAGTGGGAATCGCCACTGTTGTGGGTTGTGTGATAGGGGCTGTAGCCGGGTTCTATGGAGGGTGGGTTGATGCCGTTCTTATGAGACTGGTTGACATAATGCTCTGTTTCCCCACCTTCTTTCTGGTGTTGGCGGTGCTTGCCGTGGTTGAGCCCAGCATATGGAACATAATGGCGGTGATAGGGGTTACCTCGTGGATGGGAATAGCCAGACTGGTGAGGGCAGAGTTCCTCTCTTTAAAAGAGAGGGAGTTTGTTATGGCTGCAAAGGTGTTGGGGATACCCCCTCGTAGGATCATATTTAGGCACATGCTACCCAATGCAATGGCCCCTGTGTTGGTGGCTGCAACCTTGGGTGTTGCAGGTGCTATTTTAACCGAGTCTGCCTTGAGCTTTCTCGGAATAGGGGTTCAACCTCCCACTCCAAGTTGGGGCAGCATACTGGCTGTGGGCAAAGATTATATCCAGGTGGCCTGGTGGTTGTCGGTCTTTCCGGGGTTTGCTATCTTGGTGGCTGTGCTGGGGTATAACCTGTTGGGAGAAGGCATACGAGATGCTTTGGATCCCAAACTGAAGGGAGAGGGCTAAATGAGAAGAAGAGGTTTAGGTTTTAGGCTTTTGGGAGCGGTATGTGCCTTATTGCTGGGTGTTAGCTTGGTATCGTGCTCTTCTACCCTTACAAAGAAGGAAGAGGAGGCTGCCAAGGCCCGCTCTGAAGAGGAGGCCATGAAGAAAGAGGCCCAGCTTCACTATAAGGTGGGTGTTTCATATCTCACCGATGGCAAGTGCAAAGATGCCCTTATTGAGCTTTTGAAGGCGGAGGATATCGGGATGCCCTCTCCCGAGATCTACAATGCCATTGGTCTTGCATACTTCTGTTTGGGTGAGGGCAAAAAGGCTAAAGATGCCTACAACATGGCCATTGCCTTAAGGCCAGACTACTCTGATGCCCACACCAACCTCTCTGCCCTTTACCTTGCCGAGGGAGAGTGGATGAAGGCCATAGAGGAGAGCGACGCGGCTTTGCGCAATCGCTTCTATCTCAATCCCGAAAGGGCTTACAACAACAAGGCCTATGCATTGGAGATGCTTGGCAAAGATAAAGAGGCTTTAGAAAACTACAACAAGGCCATTCGTTACAACCCTAAGTTCACCAGGGCCTATGAGAATCTTATAGCCTTTTTCCTTAAGAAAGATAAAATCAGGGATGCCAAAGAGGTGCTTGATAACGCAGAGGCTGCGGGGCTATCCTCGGCTGGGCTTACCTATTTCAAAGCCTCTCTTGCAATGATCTATGGCAATAGAAAAAAGGGCCTTAAGTTATTCAGAGAGGTTATCAAGAGATATCCTAATACCCCTTGGGCCAGAAAGGCCGCCACCTACCTATCCACCCTGGGAAAGTGAGATTAGAACCACTCTATCTTAGCAATCTCTCTCTCTTGAAAGAGACCTATGAGAGATTCTACCAGAGGCTCTCTTCTTGCGATCTCTGTCCCCGTGAGTGCGGTGTGGATCGCAGAAGTGGGGAGAGGGGATTTTGTGGTGCTTCTTTAGAAGTTGTGGTTGATACCGTTACCCCACATTTTGGTGAGGAGGCTCCGCTTGTAGGATACGGCGGTTCTGGCACCATCTTCTTCTCGCATTGCAGCCTTAAGTGTGTCTTTTGTCAGAACTACTCCATAAGCCATCTGGGTGAGGGGGAGGTGTGGAGCCCCCACGAGGTGTGTCATGCCATGCTTTGGCTTCAGGATAGAGGTTGCCACAACATCAATCTGGTGACCCCTACCCACTACCTCCCTCAGATACTAAAGGCACTTTACATGGCTGCTGAAAGGGGGCTTTTTCTTCCTGTGGTGTACAACTGCGGGGGCTATGAGCCCCTGTGGGTGATTAAGGGCTTGGATGGGTTGGTGGACATCTACATGCCCGACTTCAAGATGAAGGATCCAGAGCTGTCAAAGGAGCTTTTAAGTGCATCTGACTACTTCCCGATAGCTCTCGCGGCGATAAAGGAGATGGCTCGTCAGGTGGGAAACTCCTTAGAGGTTGAAGGGATAGTGGCCCAGAAAGGGTTGCTGATAAGGCACCTGGTTATGCCTGGCATGGCGGAGGATGGATGTGAGGTGATGGATGCCATTGCTGAAGAGATTGGAGAGGGAAGTACGGTGAATGTTATGGCTCAGTACAGGCCACTGTACAGGGCTAAAGAGTTTCCCTTGATAGCCCGTAGGCCATCCCTTGAAGAGGTGAATAGGGTGAGAAGGCATGCCCAGAGACTCGGGCTTTCCTTGATTTAAGGAGAAGGGTGTTGAGAGAGAATAATCAATTGACCCCCCAGGACCAGAAAGGGGTATGGAGGATGTTCAACTCCATTGCTCCCTATTATGACTTTCTTAATCACCTGTTGAGCTTAAACATAGACCGCTACTGGCGTAGGTTTGCCGTTGATCTTCTGCTGGCGCATTCTCAAGAAAGGGGGATCTTTCTTGATCTTGCCTCGGGAACCGGAGATGTGGGACTCACCATACTGAGCCGTAGTGATGCCAAGGTTGTAGGGGTGGATCCTGCAACGAAGATGCTGGCCATATTCAAGAAGAAGGCAGAGAAGAAGGGGCTTGAAGAGAGGGTCTTTGAAGTGGTGGGTGATGGACTCTCGTTGCCCTTGTCAGACTCTTCTGTTGATGGCGCCTTGATCGCCTTTGGTATCAGAAACATACCAGATAGGGCATCTGCCTTGAAGGAGATGGAGAGGGTTGTAAGGCCCAATGGGGCTGTGGTGGTACTTGAGTTTTCTAAGCCTGAGGGTTTTTTTGGACTGGTGTACGACCTTTACTTTCACAGGATCCTCCCCTTCTTAGGGAGGCTTATCTCAAAGGACCCGAGTGCTTACTCGTATTTACCCAAGACGGTTGAGGAATTTCCACCTCCACCTGCATTTGCTCATCTTATGGAGCAGGTTGGCTTCTTAAAGGTTAGGTACTGGCGCTTGACACAAGGAATTGTTACCTGCTATTTAGGAATCGTTTCTTGATTTATAACCTTGATCGTCTATAATGAGACTGAAGTTGACAATGTGAGAATTGAGGCTTAGTTATTGCTAATTAAAGATGGTAGTTGATAAAAATCGAAAATCCCGAAAGGAGGATTTATAACATTGAAGGATTTAATAAGAGTATCGTTGGTGATTGGGTTGGGAGTTCTTCTTCTTGCTGTGAACCCTGCTGCCGCAAAGAAGAGATACGTTGGCTCAAAGGCGTGCCAGGAGTGTCACGAAGAGGAGTATAACAACTTCTTCAAGTACGCAAAGAAGGCCCATTCTTACGAAAGCGTAGAGAAGATGAAGAAGGATCTCAGCGAAGAGGAGTTTGAAAGGTGTTTGAAGTGTCACACCACGGGTTATGGGGAGCCAGGGGGGTTTAAGTCTGTTGAGGAGACCCCTCAGCTTAAAGAGGCTGGCTGCGAGGTGTGTCACGGACCAGGGAGCAAGCATTGTGAGTCTGAGGATCCTGAGGACATTAAAGGTAAACTAAATTTTCATGAGTGCGAGCGGTGTCACACGAGAGCTATCAGAGAAGAGTTTGATTTTAAACCCTTGATTCACGGGGGAGCCCATTAAAGGAGGGGAGTATGCTGAGACTGAATAGACTATGGGCAAAGGTGGTTATCCCCACTGGGATAGTCTTATTAGTGGTTGTTTCATTGATCACACTTATGAACACGAAAAGGCAGACGAAGGCTTTGATACTCCAACTTGCAGAGAAGGGAAAAGATTCTGCTGTTATAGTAAAGAACTCTGTGGTCTCTGCCCTTACTGTGGGAGATAATGAAGCTGTTAAAAAGACCTTTTATTTGATTGAGAACGAGATCCCAGATATGAACCTTTTTATCTGTGACTCTGAAGGAAGAGTCTCCTTCACCTCTGAGAAAGGGGCTGAAGGTAAAAGCCTCTCTTCTTATATGAACGATAAGACCTATGCGGCGCTATCTAAACTTTTGGGTTCAGGAACCTCCACTCATGACTATTTTAGGGAGACAGTTAACGGAAAACCTTACATTACAGTGATTAAGCCCTTTTTGAATGGAAGCCTATGCTACCACTGTCATGGAACACAGAAAAGGGTCTTAGGGGCCATAGTGGTTCAGGCCCCTGCCGCCACGGCCATGGCAGCTGTTGATGCTGCAAGAGAGAACAACATAATCATGGGGATTGTCACCGTCCTAGTTGTGGGTATCGTTCTCTTCTTGATTGTTATCTTCTTTGTGAACAAGCCTGTGAACCATATCCTTGAGGTTCTTCAGGCCTTTGCCAAAGGAGATCTTTCAAAGAAGATAGAGGTTAATAGTAACGACGAGATTGGCCAGATGGCAGATGCTTTGAAAGATATGCTGAATGGAGTGATAGGAGAGGGCCAGTCTCTTAAGCATGGCATCACTATTCCCTTCTTCATGGTGAACAAGGATCTGGTGATAACCTTTGCCAATAAGGCCTCAAGGGCCAAGGTGGGTGCTAAAGCCAAAGATGTTCTGCACCCTGATGCATACAAGCTGGTTGAAGAGTGTATGAAAACCGGAGAGATGGTTACCGGTGAGGTTTCCATTGCAGGGGGAAAGATTGTGATAGCATCAACTGCTTCTCCTCTGAGAAACCTTGAAGGAGAGATCATTGGTGCCATGGGCATAGGAGTGGACATCACCGCCCAGAAAGAGCAGGAGCGTATGGCTGAAGAGCACAGCCGCTTCCTCTCTGAGGTGGCGGAGGAGGTCACCGATGTGGCCAACCAGGTGGCTTCTGCTGCAGAAGAGATGTCTGCCATTATGAAAGAGATGGTTTCAGGGGCTGAAGAGCAGTCTCAGCAGGCCAGCCAGATAGCAGCGGCTGTTGAACAGATGAGCGCCACCATTATGGAGATGGCAAACAACGCCCGGGATGCTGCCAATGTTGCAGAGGAGACCAAGAAGAAGGCCGGTGAGGGAAGCGAGGTGGTGCACCAGTCCATTGAGAGCATCAACAGGACCGCTGAGGTCTCTGCCCAGGTGGCGAGTTCAATAGAGGAGCTTGCCGAGAGAAGCAAAGAGATTGGTAAGGTGATAGAGGTTATCAGCGATATCGCCAGCCAGACCAACCTTCTTGCCCTGAACGCCACCATAGAGGCGGCTTCTGCCGGGGAGGCGGGCAAAGGATTTGCCGTTGTGGCCTCTGAGGTGAAAGAGCTTGCAAAACAGACGGCGGATTCCACCGGTAATGTGCAGCGGGCCATTGAGAACATCCACCAGGGCGTTGCCAAAGCGGTGAAGTCTATGGATGAGGCCAGCAACGAGGTAGGTAAGGCCACCAGCTTTGCCAACGAGGCAGGAGCCGCATTGATGGAGATCCTTGAGAGGGTTGATAGAGCCGTTGATGCCATATCCCAGATTGCTACAGCCACTGAAGAGCTTTCTGCTGCGGCAAACAACGTGAGTGAAAACGTGATGAACATCACCAGCATAAGCGACGAAACGGCCAGGAGCGCCAAGGAGTCTGCCGTTGCCAGCGAGAGACTGGCAGAGTTGTCTGAGAGGTTGCTGGCCACAGTTAGGAAGTTTAAAGAGAGAGGATAGAAGGTAGTTAGGTAGAGCAGGGGAGGGCAGATCGCCTTCCCCTTTTATTTTGGGGGGAATGTGGATTCTAAAGAGGACCACTACTTCTGGCTGCCCCGAGTTGTGGTAGAGGGATTGGAGAAAGGGCAAGTTCTGCCTTTGCCATCCCAGGCTGCCTACCATTTAAAGGTTAGAAGGGTAGGGCTGCGCCAGAAGTTTCTTGCCACAGATGGTGAGGGTAAAGAGGGGGTTTGTCGCTTGGCATCCATTGATCCCATGACGGCAGAAGTGGAAGAGGTTTTCAATTGTGAGGATAGAGAGCTTAGTAGATGCCCTGTATTGGCCTTTGCAGTGGTGAAGGACCAGAGGCTGGAGTGGGCGATAAAGGGCGCTGTGGAGGTGGGTATGAGACGTTTATTGCCCATGATAACCCGGCGTTCTCTTCCAAAGGTGTCTGGCTCAAAGCTTGAAAGGTGGAGGAGAATCGCGGTGGAGGCAATGAAACAGTGTGGAGGGGTTCTGTTG
>JALWSI010000048.1:0-7486 GCA_027080315.1 bacterium
CCCAAGGGTTGGGCTGTTCGCCCATTAAAGCGGTACGCGAGCTGGGTTTAGAACGTCGTGAGACAGTTCGGTCCCTATCCGCCGTGGGCGCAGGATACTTGAGAGGAGCCGCTCCTAGTACGAGAGGACCGGAGTGGACAGACCTCTGGTGTACCGGTTGTCACGCCAGTGGCACCGCCGGGTAGCTATGTCTGGAATGGATAACCGCTGAAGGCATCTAAGCGGGAAGCCAACCTCAAGATAAGGTATCCCGGACCTTAAAGGTCCCTGAAGGCTCCTGGTAGACTACCAGGTCGATAGGCCGCAGGTGGAAGCTCAGCAATGGGTGAAGCCAAGCGGTACTAATAGGCCGTGAGACTTGTCCTCATGGATTGATACAACACATCCACTCACCAAATAAATAAACGCTTTCATCAATACACCTTGGTATCTCAAAATCTTAACCATAAAACAAAATCGGATCCTGGCGGTCATAGCGAAGGGGAAACACCCGTTCCCATTCCGAACACGGAAGTTAAGCCCTTCAGCGCCGATGGTACTGCCACCGCGAGGTGGTGGGAGAGTAGGTCATCGCCAGGATCCTTTTTTATTATATATTGTGAAAAAAGGAACAAAGCAAAAAGCAAAACCCAACCAAATACAAACAAGAAACCCACAAAAAACCGACTACAGCCTAAAAGAACCCCGCTTGGGAACCTCTCGCAATCCTAGGCCTAAGGGAACTATGCTTCTACTTCCTATCTCCTCTATTCACCTGCTATTCACCTTCCAGGCCTCTTGTTTCCATTCCCACTATAGGTCTTTATGAACATCTCAAATGAGCGGTCAAAGGTGCGCTCCACAGAGTTGGGGAAACAGCAGGCAGGAAGCTCATTACGGGCTAAATGGTATTGGAGGCATTCGCAGCACTTTCCCTTCTTGTCGCAACCCTCGTAGGTGCAGTTGCATTTTGCCATGTTATCTTTCAGGTTGTCGCAGCCCATATTCTAACTCCTCCCTATCATAAGGGTGTTGTCCCTGCACCTGAAGCCACAGGTGCAGGGCTTAAAAGGAGGTGGAGGTTCCTTTTAGTTTATGAACCTTAAATCGCAGCGGCGGTTCTTGGCCCTTCCTGAAGCGGTCTTGTTGCTCGCTATGGGGTGTGATTCTCCCATGGCCTTGACGATGATGCGAGAAGGAGCAACGCCTTTCTTCACGAGGTAGCTCTTCACCATCTCGGCACGCCGCTTTGAGAGCCTCTTATTGTAGGCCCTGGAACCAAAAGAGTCGGTGTAGCCCTTTACCTCAAGCTTCAGGTCTGGATGCTCCAGCATAACCTGGGCCACCTGATCCAGCTTTTTGTAGTAGGCGGCTTTGACTTCGGCCTTGTCAAAGTTGAAGTGCACTCTGGTTATTCCCATTCTGGCGTGTCTGCCAAAGACGTCCTTGATAAATTTCTTGAAGGTGGCTCTGTTCTGCAGGTTATCGGCGTTCACCACGCCTCCGCATCCTACCGCCTCAACGATGGAGTTAAGGGTCTCAGCTCCCTCTTCGTCGTCGCCTATCTGAACAGCGTATATGCAAAGGTCTTTGCCTATACGCTTCTTGAGATCCCTTGCCACCTGGGGAGCAGGGGTGTAAGGGGCGGTCTCTTTGCCGTCGCTAAATATGATTATTGTACGGCGGCCAGGCATCTTTTTCAGATCCAATCCAGCCATGTCCAATCCGTATCCTATTGAGGTCCAGGTTACGCCTGCATCAATCTTGGCTATGGCCTTCTTCATCTCAGAACGGGAATAGGCTGAGGGCTCGGAGTAGAGGACCGATCCAAACACACGGTCGTAGAGCTTGCTGTGCGAGAACACCCTTAGGGCAGCCTGGTAGTCTGCGTTGGGAACCGCAGCGTTGATCTTCTGCATAATCTTCTTCTCAATATCAATCTTCTTTTCGTCTTCGTACCTCATGTGCATTGAAGAAGACTCGTCGGCAAGAAAGACAAAGCTATCGCAGCTCTTCAGGAATATGGCCATGGATTTCGGCGAAAAGAAGACCACGGCACACACCACAACCGTAACAACCGCCCAAAACCTTTCTCTTGTTCTCATAATCCACCTCCGTAATTATCCATCATTCAAACCGCTCTTTACACCATTCTCTTTTTTAGTGTCAAGCAAAAATGCTTTCTAAAGGCTATAAATATACTTTAAATTGAGCTGATTTAATGCTTTAATTTTTGGCTCCCTCTCGTTGAAACCCATTGATTTGAGGGGTTCTTTTGTGTGAGTAATCGCAAGATATAGGGTTTATTCTGTATGTTTGTAAACTATCTTGTGTTTAATAAAGCTACTTATTTTATGATTACTTGTTGGGAATCACTCTTCAATAATTCTCAAGATAGAGGCTATGGCCTTTTGTAGATTGTAGTATGCCAGCCTCTCTTGATACTGGGCCCTGGTGAGGTAATACCGGGCGTCCAGCAGGTCAGAGGTTGTCTTCAGACCATTCTTCACCTGTACCGTAGTGGTTCTATGGTACTCTTTTGCCTGTGCCAAGGCCTCTCTTGCCACTTTAAGCCTGTCTCTTGCCACCTTGTAGTCCCTTATGGCGTGGTTAAGCTGCAAAAGCATCTCTTCTTGAGCTTCCTGGTACTCTTCCTCAAGGGCAAGTTCCCTGTATCTCGCCTGGCGCACCTTGGCGTAGTCCCTTTCTCCTCTGAAAAGGTTGAATCTCATTGCCACCATTCCGCTTGTTATTGAGGTTACCCCGTTGTCTCTGCCTTCAAGAAAGGCGTTCTCTCCTATTTTGTTGTAAGAGAGGTTAAGGTCTATTCGGGGGAAGAACCTTGCCTTTTCTGCCGCCACTCCCTTCTGCGCCGCCAGTATCATCTTGCGGTAGTACCTAAGTTCGCTTCGGCGATCTAAAAACTGGTTTCTTAGGTTTTGGTAGTCGTTGACATCAACGGGGGTTAGCGTTTCTTCCTGTAGGGTTATCTTTTGGCTCAGGGGAAGGCCAATGGCTCGTTTTAATGAATCTAAGGCTTTCTGGTAGTTGGCCTTGGCTGAGATCTCTTTCTGTTTGGCTGAGGCAAGTTCAACCTTTACTTCAAGTAAGTCGTTCTTTGTTAGCATGCCCTCTTTGTACATAACCCTGCTGTCAGATAGCTGCTGTTTCAGCATAGCTACCGCTTTCTTGGCCACCCCCATGAAGGATCTGGCCTGAAGGGCGTTGAAGTACGCCAGCCTTACCCCGTAGATCACATCGGCCTTTCTGGCGTTCACCATCTCTTTTGAGGCCTCTTCGGCAAACTGGGCGGCTTTAAGGGCGTTTAAGTCTCCAAACCCTTTAAACAGGTTGTATCGTGCCATGATTGAGAAGGCCGAGGTGGTTTCTGTTTCGTCGTAGTTCATGGTGAAGTCGCTTAAGGGGTTTCCCGTGCCGGCGCCTTCTTCAGGGGATTTTAGGCTTAGCTGGTCACCGTAATCGCTTATGTCAAACATGCCCTTCACCCTGGTTCGGGATACTGTGTATCCGAGGTCTAAGGAGGGAAGGAAGGCTCCTCGGGCCTCTCTCACCTTCTCTTTTGAAACCTGATGCTTATAGTTTGCCTCTTTGATGGTGGCCCGTTTTTTTAGCCCCAGTTCAACCGCCTCTTTGAGTGTAAGGGCCGCTGCTTGGGTTCCGCTTACGAGCAAGATAAGGGCACAAAGAATGGTTGTAACCGCCTTTTTCTTCACCTTTGCCTCCTTCCCTTTCAACCCTTCTGGGCGGTAGAATAGCTGAGCTATGGCTATGATTTCAAACTTTTTGGGATTTAGGCTATTTTATTTGGCTTTTAGGCCCTTTTGCCCACCGCTGCCATGTAGAGCACCGTCTCTTGAATCCCGTCTATTCCCACTATCTCGTTCACCTCGTCGTCAAAGAAGGCCCCTATGGTGCAGCAGCCCAGCTTAAGGCCAGTTGCGGCAAGGTAGAGGTTCTGTCCTGCGTGGCCGGCGTCAAGGTAGATGTACCTGAATCCCCGTTCACCGTACTTTATGCGGCAACGGTCTATCACCGCCGTCCAGATCACAGTTAGGGCAGAGGTGGCCACCATGTTCTGACCAAGGGCGGCCTGGGTCAGGGCAGGGGAGTGGTCTCCCTCTTTGATGAGCTCTAAGGAGAAAGTGGGGACATGAAGATGATATATGCCCTTTTCTACTCCCTCTACCCGGTTGGCCATAATGTAGGTCTCTATGGGGTATAACCCTCCTGCAGACGGCACTGTGCGGAATAGAAAACCCCACTCCTCTTTGCGAACCCCCGCTATTGACCAGAGCAGCCTTGCCAAGATTTCTATTGAGATGGGGGCTTCTGAGAAGCTGCGCACAGACTCTCGCTCTTTCATGGTTTCCCAGAGGCCAGGCCCCTCTTCTTCAGGGGGAGCTGGAAGCTTAACACGGGGTGCGTCGGGGTAGGACTTGAACTGTTCGGGATGTGCGAAAAGCCTTGTTTTGGACACCTTAAGGCTGCGGTCGTATTTTGTCTCTCTCTGAAAACGCTCTCCTATGGGTTCCATCTCTCAATGCGCCTCTTCCCAATTATCACCTATGCCAACATCCACCTTCAGGGGCACCTTCAGCTTGTAAACCCCCTCCATGGCGTCTTTCACCATCTGGCTCACCTTTTCAACCTCTTCTTCTGGTGCCTCAATCAGCAGTTCATCGTGCACCTGTAAAATCATCTTTGACTGCAGATTATCTTCCATCAGCCTTTTGTCCACCTCAATCATGGCCAGCTTGATGATGTCGGCGGCGCTGCCTTGAATAGGGGTGTTTATCGCGAAGCGTTCTCCCATCTCTCTAACATTGCGGTTTCTGCTTGATATTTCGGGTATGAACCTGCGCCTGCCCATTATTGTGTGCACCATCTCGGTCTCTTTAGCCTTCTGGATTGTCTCTTCAATAAACCTTCTCACCCCGGGATAACGGGAGAAGTAGAGCTTAATATAGCTCTTTGCCTCTTCCACGCTTATCCCCAGATCCTGGCTGAGGCCGTAGGGACTCATGCCGTAGATGATGCCAAAGTTCACGGTCTTGGCCCTGCGGCGCATCTCAGGGGTCACCTCTTCCAACGCTACCCCAAAGATCTCTGCCGCTGTTTGCTGGTGTATGTCCCGGTTCTCTACAAATGCCTCAATAAGCTTTTCGTCCTCTGCAAAGTGGGCGAGAATGCGCAGCTCTATCTGGGAATAGTCGGCAGAGATGAGCTTGTAGCCCTTAGGGGCAATGAAGGCCTGTCGTATTTTGCGCCCCCATTCTGTGCGGATGGGGATGTTTTGAAGGTTAGGATCGCTGCTTGATAACCTGCCTGTTGAGGTCACCGCCTGGTTGAATGAGGTGTGTATGCGCCCTGTTCTGGGATTTATCATCTTGGGCAGACTGAGCACGTAGGTTGAATGCAGCTTTGTTAGTTGGCGATACTCAAGCACCAGTTTGGGCAGGGGATGCTCTAAGGCCAGCTTCTCAAGCACCTCCATTCCCGTTGAGAGGCCTCCCTTTTTGGTCTTCTTCACCGGTTTCAGCTTCAGCTTCTCAAAGAGTATGTGCCCTAACTGCTTAGTAGAGTTGATGTTGAACTCTTCGCCTGCAAGGTGAAAGATGTCGTTCTGCAGGTTCTCCATGAGCCTCTCCATCTCTTTTGAGATGAGAGCCAGGTGCTCTGTGTCAACCAGCACCCCGGCAAGCTCCATTCTGGCCAGCACCGGTACCAAAGGTATCTCCAGTTTCTTAAGGAGGCGAGAGAGGCCCTCTTCTTCCACCTTGGCTTCAAGGATGTGCTTGAGCTTTAAGGTGATGTCGGCGTCTTCGCAGGCGTAGTTGCAGGCGGTGTTTAGATCAACCTCTGAGAAGGGAATCTCCTTTTTCCCCTTTTGGGTTACCTCTTTGTAGGTGGTGGTCTGGTAGCCCAGATACTCCATTGCTAGAGAGTCTAAATTGTGTGAACGGCTGGCGGGATTGAGAAGGTATGACGCAAGCATGGTGTCAAAGAGGGGGCCTTTTATCTCCAGACCATGGCGCAGCAGTATTGAGTATTCGTACTTGCTGTTTTGGGCTATCTTCTCTTTACTTTCGTCTTCAAGAAAGCCTTTCATGAACTCCCAGAGTAGATTGTGCTCTAAGCATGGGCCTTCTCTGTGCTTTCCCACAGGGATGTACCAGGCCTTCCCCTCTTTACACGAGACCGCCAGCCCCACCACCTGGGCATCTATCGTTGAGAGTGATGTTGTCTCAAAGTCAAAGGAGACCTCTTTGGCATTGGCAATCTCTTTCTTTACCTCTTCCAGCTCCTCTGCGGTTCTCACCAGCCTGTAATCTGCAAGGGAGGTTTCTGCGGCCTTACCTCCCATCTCGCGGATCAGGGAGTTGAAGCCGAGCTCTCTGAAAAGCTGAACCAGCCTTTCTGTGTCTGGTTCTTTCACCTTCAGTTCGTCTAAAGAGACGGGTAGGGGTAGATCGCAGCGGATGGTGACCAGCTGTCTGCTCAGCTCTGCCATCTCTTTGCCCTCGGCCAGCTTTTTGCGAAGGGATGGAGATAGATCTTGAAGATGGTCGTAGAGCTTCTCAATGGTTCTGTACTGGGAGAGGAGCTTTGTGGCGGTTTTGGGGCCTATACCCTTGACCCCTGGCACGTTGTCTATGGAGTCTCCTGTTAATGCCTGAAACTCTGGGATCAGCTCGGGAGGCACACCAAAGCGCTCTTTCACCTTGTCAGGGGTGTAGAAGATCTCTTTCATGGGGTCAAAGACCACTATCTCGTGGTCTCTCACCAGCTGGAGCATGTCTTTGTCGCTGGCCACGATCACGGCTTTGTATCCCTGTTGGGTTGCCATGTTTGCCAGAGAACCGATGATGTCGTCTGCTTCGTAGTTCTCCATCTCAAGAATGGGGATCCCCATGGCCCTCACAATCTCCCTCACGTAGGGGATCTGAACGGCCAGCTCTTCTGGCATAGAGGGGCGCTGGGCCTTGTAGCTCTCCATGAGCTTTCTTCTGAAGGTGTCTCGGCTTACGTCAAAGGCTACGGCTATTCCCCAGGGGCTATGCTCGTTCAGTATCTTGTTGAGCATCTTTGTGAAGCCGTAGGCTACGTTTGTGGGGATGCCCTTGGTGTTGGTTAAGAAGGGTAGGGCGTAGAAGGCCCGGTAAAGATACGACGAACCATCAACCAGATAGACGCTTCTGGTTCCCGGACCTTCCTGGGTCTTATCCTGCCCGGTTTTCCCTTCCCCCATGATCGTATTCAAGGGTTAGTGGGGATGGGAAGCTCCATTGTGGGGAGTGGTGACTGTCTGGACGGCTGAGGTCTTGTCCTGGACCACCTTGGTTCCCGTGCGTATGGTGATGGTAGAGGAGAAGTCTCCTACGTGAAGGGTGAGTTGGCAGGTGCGGTCAGGGGCATCGTAGTTCAAGAATGAGTCCTGATCGTGCTGGAAGAAGGAGACCAGATTCCAGCCGTAATCGGGCATCTT
>JALWSI010000048.1:7496-8183 GCA_027080315.1 bacterium
TTCCTGAGAAGACCAGCACTCCAGCCCTCACCTGGCCAGACTCATACACAAAGCTCTTGCTTTCTTGGTATGAGAAACCGGGATAGATGGGTATTCCGTTCATTAGCTTGACGATCTTTGTGGGTGGCTTAATGGGCTCTTTCTTGGCCGGTTGTTGCACCACTGTGGTGCATGAGAGAAGCCCTGATATTATTCCTACCAACACAATACTCTTCACAATCTGCCGCATACCACGTTCCTCCTTCATCTTGGGTTCTCTTGAATCTCTTACACCAGATATTGGGTTTGTGCAAGTGATATTGGGGAGAAGAATGATCCTCTTACTTTTCTTTCCACGGGAACTTTTCGCCCTCTGCTTTGTATTCTGCGAGCTTGTTGCGAAGGGTTCTTGTGGTGATTCCCAGAAGCTCTGCGGCTTTGGTGCGGTTGCCATTCACCTCTTCCAAGGTCTTCAAAATAAGGGCCTTCTCCATTTCTCTGACCGTCATTCCCGCGGTTATTCCCGGAGCTTTGGGGGTCTTCTCTTTTCCTTTTCTGCCTTTCAAGAAGATGTCCTGGGCATCTAACAGGGGTTTGTCTTCTGCAATAACCACGGCCCTCTCAATAACATTCTCAAGCTCTCTGACGTTACCGGGCCAGTGGTAGGATGTGAGAACCTTCATGGCCTCTTCGGTGAAGCCTTTGAAG
>JALWSI010000049.1 GCA_027080315.1 bacterium
TCGTTATTCAGAAGAACAAGCTTCTTTCAAAGATTGAAGAGGTTAAGAAGGCTACAGAGGAGCTTCAGAAGAAGAACAACCCGGCCAAAAAACTGGCTGAAGAGAAAGAGAGATACAAAAAGCTTGGGGAGTACTACTCCTCTATGCGTGCAAGTAAGGCCGCCTCCATCCTTCAGGAGATGGATCCAAACGATGTGGTACAGATCTTGCTTACTATGGATCCAGAGGCAGCAGCTGCGATCTTGCAGAGAATGGATCCCAAGAAAGCGGCTGTTGTTAGCGAAAGGATGAGAGGTGGAGATGGTGACAGCAAACAGTAGTGTAGCGAACTTCTTCTCAATGCTGGGTGCGGCAACCGCTTCCCCAAAATGGGAAGAGTTTTCCGCCGCGTCTTTCTCCTCATCTCCTTTCGGTTCCAAGGGATTTGCCGCCTTTATGGGAAGGGAGCTTGGCAAGGGCTCTTCTTTGCCTAAAGGGGCAAGATGCGGGGCATCTAAGGGTGGTTTGCCTGGTTTCAAGAGCAATGGCCTGAGGATGCTGAAGCAGATGGACCACCTTCCTCCCGGTCAGTGGGTGGCTATGGGAGGGGAGCTTCAGGTGCTCTTTCACACCCTTCAAGCCATGAAGAGTGCCAATACCCCAGAGGAACTTATGAAGGCTTTAACAGAGCTGCTTTCTCCTCAGTCGTTGGAGACCCTTGAGGAGGGCACTCTGCCTTCACAGGATACCTCTGGTGCCCCAGGGACGGATCCACTCTGGGCGGAACTGGTCTCCATGCTTGAGGGTGTGGCCAAGGGTGGCGAAGCGCAACCTTCTCCTCAAGAGCAAGGGGTTGATGCTTCTGCCTCTGAGGCTGGGTCAAACCCTGGAGGTATGCAGGGAGAGGGCTCAAGGGCGTCTCCTGAGGCAGTTGACGAGGCTCTGGCTAAGCTGTTGTCAAAGCTCTTGTCGCAAGGTGAGTCTGCCTCCGTAGGGGAGGCTAAGAGGGGCTCTACGGCCTTAACGCCTTTAGAGCAGCTTCTTGCCCGTATTTTAGACGGCCATTCCCAAGAACAGAAAGGGGATAGCAGCGCAGCTGACGCACTGGCAGAGCTTGTGCAGATGGCTGACGTTGCAGAGGAGCAGCCTGGGCAGACGCATAGCGATGCCCAGGATATCAGGGATGCCAAGGAGGCTCTATTTGAGCATAGGCAGGCGGTGATAAAACGCCTTGCCCTGCTCATTGGAGAGGCCTTGGCTAAAGAGGGCAAGAAGGGTGGAGAAACTGCCAGGGGGTTCTCTCTGCTCTCACAGGGGGCAGCCAAACCCCTAAGCCTGCAAGAACTGTTGAGTTCGTTAAATCAGCCTTTGGCTCGTACAGAGGAACATTCTGACAATCCTCTTGATCTTGCGAAGCTTTTGAAAGATACCCTTGCCAAAGTGGGGGTTAGTGATCCTTCTGGGGAGGATATTGAAGCCTCATATCCCTCAACCCAAGGATCAACGGAGGCTGCCCAGAACACGGGTAATCCCTCTGGTGAAGAGGTCTCCCTTGATGAGATCCTGAAGGAGATTGTGGGAGCCATGGGAGATAAGACCAGGGACGCCTCTGCCTCCCAGAATGGTCAGGGTGATCTGGTCACTTCCAAGCCTGCTGATGAATTTTCAAAGATTATTCAACAGTTACTTGGAGGTGGTGAAAAGGGTTCTCAGAAAGAGGGCGGATCTCAACTGTTTGCCAAAGAGCAGAACGATCTTTTCTGGCAGAAGGGGAAACACGGCTCTGACAAGGTCTCAAACAAGGCGCTTTTTGCTCATGCCCTCAACACCAATATCTCAAAGGCCTCTAACAACCTTCAGGGCACAACCGCACCTACCCAGGCTTCTCAGGTTGATGAGGTTGCTCAGAGAATCATGGATACCGTTAAGCAGGTGGAGTTGGTGCATGCAAAAGAGTCTCACCAGATGAACATCAGGATGACCATGGACGGAGTGCATGATCTGGACATATCCCTCACCCTTTCTGGAGAGAA
>JALWSI010000050.1 GCA_027080315.1 bacterium
GTGAAGAGGTGTCCTTTTCTCTCGGCAAAGGGATACTCCTCCATCTTGCCAATGGCCTTGCACTGGGGATTCACACAGATCTTCTGGGGTGGATAGACTGGAGTGCCACACTCGGTGCATCTTGAGCCCACAAGCCCCAGTATGGCCTTTCTGTCTCTCCAGTTTGCAGATATGGCGGTGGGTGCCACCTCTTCTCCCCTGATACCCAGCTCCAAAGGAACCAGTTTTTTGAAGGCAAGGTACCTTTCGTAAGAGAGCTCTGCCCTTCTGTTTATGGCGTTCTGCCAGCCGTTTTGGGGGTGGTCCTCTATGGGCTCTTCAACCCTGAAGAGCAGCGCCTGGGCACCGCTGCCGTAGCCTACCACTGCCACCAGATCTCCCGGTTTGGACTGGTCCAGCACAGAGGTTAGCATGAGCAGAGGGGTGGCAGCACCCACATCCCCTACTCCCTGGTGCACATCCTCCTTCGCCTTTGATGGGTCAACTCCCAGCTTTGCGGCTATCTTCTTCCTCACTGCTGGATATGGGCAGGGGAAGACCACCTTTGCCAGATCTTCAGGTGACAGGTTCTGCTCTTTCAGCAACCCACCGAGGGCATCAAGGATCAGCTTGCCGTAGCCTAAATCCCTTATCCATCTGTCTTCCCAGCTTTTGCCAAAATCCTCTTTTGCGGTGCGACGGTAGTCTGCAAAGTCACAGCTCACGGAGTAACTGCCCAAAAACGAGGCCACCACATCGCCCTCTCCAACGAGAAAGGCTGCTCCCCCGTCTCCAAAGATGTGCTCTTGTGCAGAGGCAACCTTTGAGAGGCGAGAGTCCGATGCAATAGCAAGGGCCCTTGATCTTCTGCCAGAGGCCACCGCGTCTAAGGCAGAGAGCAGTGCCCCTGTTCCTGCCCTCAATGAGCCTGTTAGATCAGAGGTCTCCACCTCTGCCCTGAACCCAAGGGCCGAGGCCATGATGGCTGAGTTTTCCCTCTCAAGGTAAGGAGGTGTGGTGGAGCCCCAGTAAAGAGCCTGGGCTGTCTCCCGTTCTCTGCAATTGCGTGCGGCCTCTACCCCGAGGGTTATGGCATCCTCGTCGTAGTTGGCCACAGCCCTTTCGCCTCGGGCAAAGCCTCCAATGGCCGGATTGAACCACCCCATGGCGGCGTAGGCTTTGCCCTTAGGCAACCTGTATCTGGGTATGTAAGCCCCGTAAGATAGTATGCCTGTCATCCTTATTCTCCTTTAAGAGAGAACCCTTCTGGCTATGGTCAGCTTCTCTGCCTCGGTTGTGCCTTCGTAGATCTCCAGGATCTTGGCGTCTCTGTAGAAACGCTGCACATCGTACTCGTCAATGTAGCCGTAGCCCCCGTGGAGCTGAAGGGCCTGATTGGCAACCCACACAGCGGTCTCTCCGGCGTAGTACTTGGCCATAGCGCTCAAGGTGGGATCCAGCTCTCCCTGATCCAGTTTCCAGGCTGCCTTGTAAACGGCGTTTCTGGTCAGCTCCACCCTTGTTGCCATCTCTGCAATCTTGAACTGGGTGGCCTGAAAGGCTGCCAGGGGCTGACCAAAGGCCTTGCGCTCCTTCACATAAGAGACTGCAAGGTCCAATGCTCCCTGGGCGCAACCCAGGCCCTGGGCTGCCACGAAGGTGCGGGTCACATCAAAAAAGTGCATAACCTCGTAGAAACCTTCGCCCTCTTTTCCAATAAGGTTCTCCACAGGCACCCTGACGTTCTCAAAGGTGATCTCTGCGGTGTCGCTGGCCCTTATTCCCATCTTGCCGTGAATCTTGTTGCGGATGACGCCCGGCCTGTCGGCCTCTACCAAGATGAGGCTATGGCGCTTGTGACGCTTCTCGGCGTCGGGATTTGTTACGCATAACACCACCATGAAGTCGCAGATTGTGCCGTTGGTGATGAACATCTTGCTGCCGTTGATCACATACTCGTTGCCCTCTTTAACCGCCCGGGTTCTGGTTCCAGCCACATCGG
>JALWSI010000051.1 GCA_027080315.1 bacterium
CCTGTGCAACACCCAGGCCCAAGTACCCATGTGCCAGCGGTAGTGCTTTATCACATTGGGCCTTTCCAACATGGCAACAACCTCCCTTCAAGTAGGATTTCTCTCTGTGCGTGGAGCGTATAGCATAGAGATGGTGCCCTTCCAAGAAGAGAAGGGCACCATAATTCACTCACTTTATTGCGTATTGTTTGACACCTTCCTTTTCAAGATCGTTACCCCGTACATCGTTCACCACGATTACGGGGAAGTCTTCAACTTCAAGGCGTCTCACGGCCTCTGGCCCGAGGTCGTCATAGGCAATAACCTCTGCCTTCTTCACCCTCTTTGCAAGCAAAGCACCTGCTCCGCCTACAGCACCAAAATAGACACATTTGTGTTTCACGCAGGCATCTATAACCTCTTTGGCCCTTCCACCTTTGCCAATCATGCCTTTGAGACCAAGGGCGATCAACCGGGGAGAATAGGGATCCATGCGGTAGCTTGTGGTGGGACCTGCAGAGCCTATGGGATTGCCCGGCTTGGCTGGGGAAGGCCCAACAAAGTAGATAATCTGCCCCTTAACATCAAAGGGAAGATCCTCTCCTCTGTCCAAAGCCTCAACCATCCTTTTATGGGCAGCGTCACGCCCGGTGTAAATAACACCGGTGATGAGCACTGTGTCTCCTATCTTCAGTTTCTCGACCACCTCGTCCGTCAGGGGAGTGGTCACTTTAATGTAATCAGACATGATTCCCCTCCTTTCCGCCTAAATGGTGGCCGACTTATGCCTTGCAGCATGGCAGTTGATGTTAACCGCCACAGGCAGGCTGGCTATGTGACAGGGCTCCATCTCAAAGTGAACAGCCAGGGCCGTTACCCTACCGCCCCAACCCATGGGGCCACTGCCGATCTTGTTGATACGTTCAAGCAGCTCTTCTTCAACTGCCGCAAGCTCGGGATCAGGGTTTTTGGAACCAATAGGCCTCAGCAGAGCCTTCTTAGCGAGAAAGGCTGATCTCTCATAGGTTCCACCAACCCCTATCCCCACGGTGATTGGAGGACAAGGATTACCACCACACTCGGTAACCCTCTTGTACACATACTCTTTCACCCCCTCTAAGCCATCAGCAGGTTTAAGCATCATAACCCTGCTCATGTTCTCGCTACCGCCACCCTTGGGAGCAACTGTGATGTGAATCTTATCTCCGGGAACCACCTTATAGTGGATAATTGCAGGGGTGTTGTCTCCAACATTGGCCCTGGTGAAGGGATGGCAGGTGGACTTTCTTAAATAACCCTCTTTGTATCCCTGTCTCACCCCCTCATGAATGGCATCCCAGATGTAGCCTCCTTCAAAATAGACCTCCTGGCCCACCTCAATAAAGACTACACCAAGACCACAATCCTGACAGATGGGCACCTGCTCTCTGCGGGCTATGTCTGCGTTCTCTATTATCTGCTGAAGCACAGAGCGCCCAACTGGAGACTCCTCTTTCTCAAGCCCTGCCTTCAGGGCGTCGTAAACGTCTTGGGGCAGGTTGTAGTTGGCGTCAATACACAGGTTCTTAATTGTCTCGGTAACCTGTGCAACATTAACCTTTCTCATGGTGCTAAGCTCCTCTCTCTTGACTTTAAGGTAGAACCTTTTTCAACAAGACACGGGAGGGCCTACGCCCTCCCGCAAGACGCCTCAATCTTTTGCATATTAACCTACTTCACGTACCCCATCTTTCTCATGGTATCCACCAGCTCCTGGACACCGGCAGCAGACTTCTGAAGGGCGGCAAGCTCATCCTCTGAGAGCTTCAACTCAATGATCTCTTCAACTCCCTTGGCCCCGATCACCACGGGAACCCCTACGTAGAGACCATTGATGCCGTACTGGCCTGTGCAGTAGGCGGCACTGGGAATCACCCTCTTCTTATCCTTTATCACAGACTCCACCATCTCCACTGCTCCCAATGCAGGGGCGTAGTAGGCAGAACCGGTCTTCAAGAGCTTAACGATCTCTCCACCGCCCATTCTGGTCCTCTGGATCATGGCATCCAACTTCTCCTGGGAGAGTTTGCCATTCTCCACCATCTGGACAAGGGAGATTCCGTTAACCGTGGTGTACTGAGGCAGGGGAACCATGGAGTCACCGTGGCCACCCAGCACCATGGCGTTCACATCCTTGGCAGATACGCCAAGCTCCATAGCGATGAAACAGCAGAAGCGGGCAGAGTCAAGGGCTCCAGCCTGGCCAAACACTCTCTCTGGTGGAAAACCGGTAACCTCTCTTGCAAGGTAAACCATGGCATCCAATGGGTTGGACACCACGATGATAATAGCATTGGGGGAGTACTTAGCCACCTGCTCAGCAACAGACTTCATGATCTTGGCATTGGCATCAAGCAGGTCATCGCGGCTCATGCCCGGCTTTCTGGGAAGGCCTGCGGTGATCACCACCACGTCAGAGTTGGCAGTGTCTGCATAGTCGTTGGTTCCAATAAGATCGCAGTCCCAGCCTTCCAAGGGAAGGGCCTCTCTCATATCCAAGGCCTTGCCCTGAGGCATACCCTCAACGATATCAATGAGCACCACATCGCCCAGCTCTTTGGTTGCACAGAACCAGGCTACGTGCTCACCAACGTGACCTGCACCAACCACCGTGATCTTTTTACGTGCCATTTAGCACCTCCTATTGGTACTCGAAGCCCTGGTCTCCCAGAGTCTCCGGTTTTGGTCAAACTCTCATCACTCGGATCAAAAAGGCAAACATCTTTAGCTCTTAACGCACCCCACCCTTTTCTAAAAAACGGGGTTTTATTCTCATCGCCCCTCTCTCCTCTCTTGGGAGTGCGTGAAAGATATCACTTGTGCAAAGTAACAGTCAACACCTTTTTCAAGCCTTTTTAGGGAGTAAAGTCAGTGGTTCTCCCTTTTACATCTTGGGCTCAAAAAAAGGTGGGGCACCATATTTTGTGGAACAGCTGTGAAGGGAACAGACAGAGATAAAAAGAAATGAGACTCTTCTAAAAGCAAGAGGGGACCTACAAGGTCCCCTCTTTTTCAACCAAACGCCTAAGCCTTGGTCTTAGATTGAGTCTATTATGGCATTTAAAGTGGGGCTTGGACGCATCTCTGTAGCGGCCTTCTCCTCATCGGGGAAGTAGTAGCCATCAATATCCGCCGGGCGACCCTGAGCGGCAAGAAGCTCCTCGTTTATCTTGGCCTCATTCTCAGAGAGTTTCTTGTAAACCTCGCTGAACTTCTCCTTCAGCTCAGGAATCTCGTCCTGCTCTGCCAGGGCCTTGGCCCAGTAGAGAGCGAAATAGAAGTGCTCGCCACGGGTGTCAAGCTCGTTAACCTTTCTGGATGGCCACTTACCGTTGTTGAGCACCTCAGAGATACCGTAGTTTATGGCATCAAGCATCACCTTTGCGCCTTTGTGGTTGTACTTGTCCGCTATGAACTCAACAGAAGCCGCAATGGCTGTAAACTCGGCCAAAGAGTCCCACCTGAGATGGCCCTCTTTCAAGAGCTGCTGCACGTGCTTAGGAGCAGAGCCACCTGCTCCAGCCTCTATGAGGCAACCTCCAGCCAGCAGAGGCACAACGGAAAGCATCTTGGCGCTTGTGCCCACCTCTAAGATGGGGAAGAGATCGGTGAGGTAGTCCCTGAGCACATTACCGGTTACGGCGATAACGCCCTCTCCCTTTCTCACCTTCTCGCAGGAGAACTTCATGGCCTCAGCAGGGCTAAGGATGTGTATGTCAACGCCGTTGGTGTCCAGGTCTTTAAGGTACCTATCAACCTTCTTGATCAGCTCAGCATGATGGGCCCTGTCCTTGTCAAGCCAGAAGACCACAGAGTATCCCGTCTTCTTACCCTGCTCAACTCCCAGTTTAACCCAGTCTTTGATGGCCTCGTCCTTGACCTGGCAGGCTCTCCAGATGTCGTCCTTCTCAACCTTGTGCTCCATGAGCACATTTCCGTTTGCATCAACGATCCTGAAGGTTCCATTGGAAGGAGCCTGGAAGGTCTTGTCGTGGGATCCGTACTCCTCGGCCTTCATGGCCATGAGGCCCACGTTGATGAGGGTACCCATGGTGGTTCTGTCAAAGGCGCCGTTCTTCTTGCAGTCTTCCACCATCTCCTCATAAGCGGTGGCATAGGACCTATCGGGAATCACAGCCTTTGCATCATGAAGCTGGCCGTCGGGCCCCCAGGCCTTACCGCCATCCCTAACGATCACAGGCATGGAAGCGTCAATGATCACAAGGTTGGGGGCATGCAGGTTCGTTATGCCCCTGTCAGAGTCCACCATGAATAGGTCAGGGTTTTTATCAAAGGACTCTTTGATAGCAGCCTCTATCTCTTTTCTCTTCTCCTCTGGCAGCTTCTGGAGCTTCTGCTCAAGATCACCCAAACCGTTGTTGGGATTGAAACCTATCTCTTCAAACACATCACCGTACTTTTCATACACATCCTTCAAGAAGGCCTTAATAGCATACCCGAAGATTGGAGGATCGGACACCTTCATCATGGTGGCCTTCAGGTGCAGAGAGAAGAGTACGTCTTTGTTCTTGGCGTCCTCAAGCTGCTCTTCCAGGAAGCTCTGCAGGGCCTTAACATTGATGAAGGTGCCATCAAGCACCTCTCCCTCGGTCATGGGAAGCTCTTTAAGAACAGTGGCATTACCGCTCTCGTCAACAAACTCTATCTTTACCTTTGTCTCCTTCTCTATGGTGACCGACTTCTCGTTCTCGTAGAAGTCACCGTGGCTCATGTAAGAAACGTGGCATTTGCTGTCTTTGGGCCACTCTTTCAGGGGAAGACCCATGAGCTTGGGGTGCTTTCTGGCTGACTCTTTCACCGGAGGGGGAACGCTACGAACGTTGTTGCCCTGCCTGAGCACGGGGTTCACGGCGCTTCCCAGCACCTCGGCGTATCTCTCTTGGATCTTCTTCTCTTCTTCTGTTTTGGGCTCCTCTGGATACTCGGGAACCATGTAGCCCTTCGCTCTGAGCTCTGCAATGGTGTCCTTCAATTGAGGAACAGTGGCGCTGATGTTGGGCAGCTTTATGATGTTTGCATCAGGGGTGAAGACCATCTCACCAAGCTCTGCCAGGTGATCAGGCACCCTCTGATCCTCTTTGAGATAATCGGGAAACGCCGCCAGCGCTCTTCCTGCCAAAGAGATATCCTTCTCTACCACGTCAATACCTGCGCACCTCACATAACGTTCCACAATGGGTAACAGCGAGAATGACGCCAAGTAGGGGGCCTCATCTGTCTTCGTCCAAATCATCACCGGGTTTTTAGCCATACCCTGCCTCCTCTCTCTAAGGGATTTTGGGCGCTTACCTAACCCAAGGGAACTCCCTTGTCAACATGAGAAAGTGATGATTATCACACTCTCGCCACTTTCTATTCCCGTGCAAAGATTGAAAGATCCGATTGGTCAAACCTTGGATGGAAGGCACCGCACAAAGGTAAAAGCTCAACTACCGATGGTTAAATGGGGGTTACGGTTTATGCTGGATTCACAGGAAAAGGGTTACGAAGAGAGCTCTCTTTCTGTCTCCTCAACAAGCTCCTTCATGAGTCTTGGCACCGTGGTGATCTCTCTTAATCTCCACGCATTACCACCTGCAAACACGAGGCCTGTCTCCACATCCCCAGAGGCAGACCGTAAAAGAGCAGTGGCAATGCAATAAGGATCTGCATGACCAGAGCAGGGCTTGATGCAGTTGTACTTGCAACCGGGCTTTCTCCACTTTCCAGAGGCCATCTCTTCAACGAAGCGATTCTTTATGGCCCTGCCAGGCATCCCCACAGGGCTCTTCACAAGCACGATATCTCCTTTTTTAGAGTTGAGGTATGCCTGTTTGAAGTTTGAATGCACATCGCACTCTTCTGTCACCACAAACCTGGTTGCAATTTGGACCCCTGACGCCCCCATCTTCAATGCCCGGGCTATGTCTTTACCGTCAAAGATACCCCCTGCGGCTATTACGGGTATGGAAACGGCCTCAACAATAGAGGGCAAAATCTCCCATACAGACTCCATGGTGCCCAGATGTCCCCCTGCGTCGGTGCCCTCAACCACCACCGCGGCAGCACCAGAGCGCTCAGCGAGCTTTGCCCCTTTTGCAGAGGAGATGATCGAGACTATGGGAACATCAAAACGCTTACCCAGCCTGAACACCTCTCGTGAGAAGCCGGCCCCTGTAAGTATAAGATCCACTCCTTCGTCAAAGGCGGTGAGAAGAAGGTCCTCAAAGTCGCTCATGGCAAAAAGAATGTTCACTCCAACCACGCCTTTGGAACCTGCTATCTCCCTGGCCTTCCTGATCTCCTCCCTCAAAGGAATTGCATCATTGTAAGGTTTCTTTAGTTTCTCCCCTTTGCAGGTATCCTTTGGATGGTTCCGCCCAGGATCGTGAAGCAGCACCGCAGATATGACTCCAACTCCCCCTTCCCGGGCTACGCTGCCTGCGAGTCTGTGAAGGGAGACCCTTGCCCCCATTCCTCCCTGAATGATGGGAACTCTCGCCTCTACCTTTCCTATACGGAGAGGTTTAAGCACTTTCGCCTTCCTTGCTTCTGGAATCCATGGTTTAATAATATGGCGTTTGGATTGAAACGGTCAAGAGAATTCTAAGGCCTCAAAGAAACGATCTCTGCCTCAAGGGTTTCGGTGTTCAAGATGGCAACCGTGGGTTTGCCAGTGAGAAGACCGCAGCATTCTCCGGGGTTCAACACCAGGGTCTTACCCACCATGCGATTATCCACCTCGTGGGTGTGGCCGTAGATCACCACATCAAACTTTCCACCAAAGGCAATCTCATCCACGAAGTGATGGAAATGCTGTAACAGAATCTCGCAATCTCCTATGGTAAGGCGTCTTGGTGCCGGTTTGATAGCACCATTTGACCGTTCTAAAAGCAAGGGAATCTCTCCGTCGTTATTTCCAAGCACGCCCTTAAAAGGGATGCCCGACTCTATTATGGGAACCAAAGAGAAGGGAGCCACTATGTCTCCTGCATGTAGGATATGCTCCACACCTCTCCTCTCAAAGAGCTTTACCGCCTTCTCAATAAGAGATAGTTGATCGTGGGTATCAGAAATTACTCCAATAAGCATAGCCATAACTCCTTATGCCCTTACAATGAAGTTTGCCTCTTCTCTGGAAAGGTTAGGGTTATAAAAGGGGTCGTTCTCAAGCATATCACCCCACCTTTCTATCATATAAGCTGTCTCTTTCTGGAACCTTTCACTAAACACATCGTCCCTGCCTCTGCTAAACGACTCGTGGTGATACAGCCGTGCATAGGGAGTGTAAACGATCCAATAGCCCCTCTCCCTTATCCGAAGACAGAGATCCACATCGTTGAAGGCCACAGGCAGGTTTTTTGAGTCAAATCCCCCCATCTCTTGAAACAGGTCTCTTCTTATGAGCATACACGCCGCTGTGACGGCAGAAACATTGTGGATGGCGTGGGGCCTGCCAAAGTATCCAGGCAGCTCATCTCTCAATCCAATGTGTTCATGATTGGCCACCCCCCCTATTCCCAAGATAACCCCTGCGTGCTGAATAGTACCATTGGGAAAAAGGAGCTTCGCTCCTACGACACCAATCTCGGGCCTCTGGGCATGCTCCACCATGGCACGAAGCCACTCTTTGGAAATCACCTCTGTATCGTTGTTAAGGAAAAGCACCATATCCCCTTTGGTCCTATCAACCGCCCAGTTGTTGATCTGGGCAAAGTTGAACTCTTTTTCAGGGTACTTGAGAACAGAAACCCTATTCTCCTTTTCAACAACCTCTTCGTAGTAGGCGAAAGTGGCCTCCTCTCTGCTTCCGTTCTCCACAATCACCACCTCGTAACTGGGATACTCCGTCTTCTCTAAGATACTTGAGACGCACCGTTTCAGCATATGAACATGATCCCTGTTTGGAATGACAATAGAGACCTTGGGATACGGCTCTGCTATCTCATAGCTTACCCGGTACATGCCTGTAGAGTACCCAGGCAGCACTCTGCCCTTTATTCCCCTTCTCCTCAAAGCATCCTCCAAGGCTCTTTTGCCCGCATCCTGGGCAAAGGGCTTGGCATCAACCTCACCGGCACATGAGCCAGGCACCATGCGCCAATGGTATAGGATATCGGGAATGTGATGAATCCTCTGGGTCTTCTCGGTGAACCTGAGCACCAGATCGTAATCTTGGCTGCCGTCGTATTCGCTTCGGAATCCCCCTATCTCCTCCAGGATGGAGCGACGATAAACCCCAAGGTGGCAGGTGTACATCTGGGTGAGGAGAAGATCCGGAGACCAGTCGGGTTTAAAGAAGGGCTCACAACGATTCCCTTTAGGATCCAGCTTATCCTCATCGGAGTAGATCATATCCACAGAAGGCTTCTCTCTTATCACCTTTGCCACCCGATAGAGGGCATGGGGAGGCAACTCGTCATCGTGATCAAGCAGGGCTACGAAATCTCCCGTGGCCATCTCAAGGGCAGCGTTTGAGGCAAAGGATATGCCCCCGTTTCGGGTAAGAAACTTCACCTTTATTCTTCTATCGTTCTTGGCGTATTCAGAGAGAAGCCTCTCTAAGGCTGGCTCGTGTGAGCCGTCGTCTGCTATGCAGAGCTCCCAAAAGGGATATGCTTGGTTCTTCACAGACTCTATGGCCTTCTCCAAAAGGGCAAGAGGGGTATTGTAAACAGGCATAACAACGCTGATCAGCGGAGGATCTTGCCATTTTTCTGCGTCTCTTCTCATGTCTCTCAGCTCTTTAGGAGATGGGGTATGGGTCTCTACCCACGCCCTGTAAGCATCCAGGTTTGAGCCGTGTGCCTTTAGCTGCTGCCAGGCACCTTTAAACCCGGATCTCCTTATCAGGTCTATTCCCTTCTTGAGTTTCTCTCTTCTGTTCCCATCCTTCACAAATCCCACCCAGCCATCCCACAAGAGGACCCTCCTGAATGAACCCTGTGGGAGAAGCAGATCCCTTAACTTTCTAATTTTAACCAAGATCCGCCACCCCAAAGTGGACTCAATTGCTGCTTTATGTGAAAGAAGCGTATCCCTTTCTCTCCTAAGAGCCTCTACATTATCATTCAAAAGCCCTATTCTTGTAAGAAGGTCTTTGTTCTCCTCTTCTAAAGAGAATATTCTCTTTTTTAAGGACTCAATCTCTTTCTGGGCTATATACAGCTCTCCAGACAGCGACTCCTTCTCTCTCTCTAAGGTGGCTATCTTTAAACCCACCACCCATCTCAGATAGTTTGTGAGATGATCAGATGAGATCTTGTTAATATGCTTGGCAAATATCCTCTCTGTCCACCTCCAAAGATCATCTCCGGTTCGGGCATCTCCCACCCCTCCCTCTCTGTGCACCCTGTAAAGGGCGGTCACCTTGGGTATGTGCAATGGGGTGTACCTATCGGATAGCCTGATGATGAGATCCCAATCCTCGTAGATCTCAAAAGAGGTGTCTATTCCACCAACTTTCTGGAAGGCCTCTCTCTCCATCATGAGGGTCATGAATGGAATGAAGTTCTCAAAGAGAATCCTCTTTTCGTCAAAGGGTGTAGAGAACCTCTTTATTACACCTGGTTTACGCTGCCAGGTTCCATCAGAAGAGAGTTCCATCTCCACCATCTCACAGGCGGTGTAGGCCACCTTTCGGTGCTGCTTCTCCAAAACCCTTACCAAGGTGGAGACATGTTGAGGCAAAAGTATGTCGTCATCGTCCAGAAAATTGATGTACTTGCCACTGCTTGCCTCAACGGCCTTGTTGGCCGCCACTGATCTGCCCTGACGCGGCAGGTTAATAAGCTGCAGAGAGACCCCTTTAAGGTCAATACCTCCAAGCAATGGTGAGGGATCGTCCCCCCCGTCGTTCACAACCACAATCTCAATGGGGCAGTAATCCTGAGACACAACAGACCTCACCGCCTCTGCAAGCAGTGCAGGCCTGTTGCGGGTACGAATAAGGATTGAGACTAAAGGATTATTTTCCTTATTAGAGTATTGCTTAGAACCGGACCGACTCTGCCACCTTCTGGAAAATCCTGTATATCTCCTTCGCATCCTCCCCCTTCTCAAGTTTCTTTTCTAAGAAGAAGCTAAGGGTAAACTTGGGGCTGTAGTAGATTCTTTGGCAAACCAGATTCACCTCTCCAGTCTCTTTGGAAGAGATAGTGTATATCTCTTCTCCAAACCACACGTCCTCTCCTCTATGTCCCAGATCGGTGCTGATCACATCCACCTTTCGTCCAGAGGCAGACCGTCCGTTCATGGCCTTGGCTGTGCCAACAAGCCTTTTTGCAAGCTCCTTAGCGCCTGCAGGTTCGTGATGATGATGTCCACCCTCACGACGGATCTCCTCAGGGGTCACAACTATTGAGGGCAAGACCCTGCAAATAATCTCAAACTTGGGTTTAGAGGAATGGGTCACCACCGCCTTTCTTGAGTAAATAACCTTAAAGCCCAAACCTTTGGGCAGCTCCAGCTTAACGGTGAGTTCTGGTGCCTTCCAGGTAACCACATTGGCATGGGCTATGCTTGAGAACCCACAGTATACGCTCAACACCACAAAGAGAAAGATCGCCAGGCCTCTTTTCATCTTCTCACCTCCAGCCCCATCTTTCTGGCCACGTATGGCATGAGTCCTCCAACCTCAAGCAGCTCTTGCATAAATGGGGGAATGGGCACGGCCTTAAAGCTCTTGCCAGAAGAGACATTTTCAATGGTGCCGGTAGATAGATCCACCCTAACCACATCCCCCTCTTTAATGCCCTCAACGGCCTCGGGAGACTCAAGAATGGGCAACCCCATGTTAAAGGAGTTGCGATAGAATATTCTTGCAAAGCTTTTGGCTATCACACAGGAGATTCCCGCAGCCTTTATGGCAATGGGGGCATGCTCCCGGGAGGAGCCACACCCAAAGTTCTCACCTGCGACTATGATATCGCCCTTGACGATCTTTTTGGCAAAGTCAGGATCCGCGTCCTCCATACAATGGCGGCCCAGCTCTTCCGGGTCTGAGGTGTTAAGGTACCTCGCAGGTATGATAACATCGGTATCAATGTGATCTCCAAACACCCATGCCTTGCCCTCAATCATCAGATCACCTCCTCAGGATGGGCTATGCGGCCAGCCACCGCCGAGGCTGCTGCCACGTAAGGAGAAGCCAGATAGACCTCGCTTTTAGGATGACCCATTCTACCAACGAAGTTTCTATTGGTTGTGGCAACGGCTCTCTCTCCCTCAGCCAACACCCCCATGTGCCCCCCCAGACAGGGCCCACAGGTGGGAGTTGAGATGGCAGCTCCCGCTGAGAGAAAGACATCAAACAATCCCTCTGTCATGGCCTGGTGATAGATCTTTTGGGTGGCGGGAATAATGATAAGTCTCACATTGGGATGAACCCTATTCCCCTTCAATATCTCCGCCGCCTGACGCAGATCCCTTATTCTCCCGTTTGTGCAGGAACCGATCACCACCTGATCTATGGTAATCTCTGGAAGCTCAGATACTGGCTTCACATTCTCTGGCAAATGGGGCAATGCCACCACAGGCTCCAAAGAGGATACATCTATCTCAACAACCCTGGCATAATGGGCATCTTCATCGCTTGAGAAGACCTCATATGGACGTTTTGCCCTGGCATTGGCAAACTCCAACGTCTCTTTGTCAGGTGGGATAATCCCCGTCTTACCCCCCGCCTCAATGGCCATGTTGCTCATGGTGAGTCTCTCTTCCATAGGGAGATCCGTTATGGCCTCTCCCACAAACTCCATTGCCATGTAGCGGGCTCCATCCACCCCTATTCTGCCAATGGTCTCAAGGATCATATCCTTACCTGTGACCCATCTTCCCCTTTTGCCCGTGTAAACAAAGAGGATGCTCTCAGGCACCCTCAGCCATATTTCACCGGTGATCATGGCCGCTGCCAGATCGGTGCTGCCCACCCCTGTGGCAAAGGCCCCTAAAGCCCCATAGGTGCAGGTGTGAGAATCGGCACCAATAACCAGGTCTCCCGGTACCACAATGCCCTGCTCTGGAAGCAAGGCGTGCTCTATGCCAACACTGCCCACTTCAAAGTAGTAGGTTAGCCCTTGCTCTCTGGCAAACTCCCTTAGCATCTTACACTGCTGGGCCGATTTGATGTCCTTGTTGGGGGTGAAGTGATCAGGCACAAGAACCACCCGGTCAGGATCAAACACCTTCTCAACTCCCATCTCTCTCAAGGCCTTAATGGCTATGGGAGCTGTAATGTCATTCCCCAGGGCTATATCCACCTTGGCATTTATTATCTCCCCCGGCTTGACCTCTTCTTTGCCCGCATGAAAGGCCAGAATCTTCTCGGCAATGGTCATTCCCATACGATTTGCCTCTCCTTCTAAAGATTGGGAAATTATCTACTCGTCAATGGCCTTCAAGAAGGCCCTTATTGCTGCCTCTACAACATCGGTTCTAACGGCGCGGCCCACCCTTTCGCGGTTGCCCAACTTAACCCTCACTATGGCCTCTCCCAAGGCGTCCTTTCCATAGGTCAAGGCCCTGACGCTGAAGTCAACCAATCTGGCAGTGGTCTCTGTTGCTCGTTCCACCGCTTTAAATGCGGCATCTACAGGACCGTTTCCCTCCGCTTCTTCCTCAACCTCAACCTCGCCCCTTCTCAAACTCACCTTAGCCCGAGGGGCACAGCCGCTCTCCATTGAGATAGAGAAAGATACAAGCTCCCACTCAGAGCCATGCTCTGAGATCACCTCTTCCACTATGGCCGCCACATCAGCGTCTGTAACATCAGACTTCTTCCAGGCTATGCTTGAGAAGAGCTGGTAAGCCTTTGATAGCTGTCCCTCGCTAAGGGTGTATCCCAGCTCGTGAACCTTCTGCTCAAACATCATGCGACCAGCATACCTCGTAATTGGGGTTCTGCTTGAGGGGCGTCCTATGCTCTGGGGATCCACGATCTGCACCGCCCTGTGGTCCTTAACCACAGCCATTCTATGCTCCTCAATGGTGTGCACAAAAGCGAGATCTCCAACCACAGCCTTGTGTGAGGGAAGCATACAGCCCGTGAGCATGGTGAGAAGGCGAGAGGTGGGATAGATCTCCTTCAGGTTGAGCAAACACTCTACTCCCAGCTCCTCTCCCCATATCTTCAAGGCAACGGCTATCTCTTCAATGGCTGCATTTCCTGCCCTGGTTCCCACTCCACCAATGGTTCCATGTATCTGGGAGGCACCGGCCTCTATGGCCGACAGGGAGTTGGCAGATGCCAATCCCAGGTCGTCGTGGCAATGGCTGCTCACCACCGCATTGCCCTTCAAGGCGTCAACCACCCCCTTCACAACCCTGTACCACTTGGAGGGGATGGCCACCCCCACGGTGTCAGAGAGGTTGATCACTGTAGCCCCTGCCTCTTCAACGCCACAGCATACCTCTTTGAGGAAGCCCTCGTCTGCTCTGGCGGCGTCTCCCGGGGTGAACTCAACCTCGTCTGCGAGGCTAACTGCCTTCTCAACCAGAGCAATAGAGGTCTTTAACACCTCGTCTCGCTCCCCTCCTCGCAACAGGTAACGCCTATGGATGTCAGACACCGGGATATAGAGGTGGATCCTCTTCTTGGGAGCCTGGGCCAAGGCCTTGGCGGCAACCTCTATTTCAACCTCGTCGCCGTGGGCTAAGGCCATGACCGTGGTGGAGGAAACAGATTGGGCTATACGTTCAACCGCCGCCCTCTCCTCAGCGGAGAGGGCGGGGTATCCAGCGTCAATCACATCCACCTTCAAGCGCTCAAGCTGCTGGGCAAACCTGACCTTCCCTTCCACAGAGAAGGTCACCTGCGGAGACTGAGCACCGTCTCTTAAAGTGGTATCTACTATTAAGATCCTTCTCATGGCCTAAGAAAGGGCCTTCACAGCCTCTTCTATCCTGTCCAATCCCTTTTTGATTGCCTCCATTGAGGTGGCGTAAGAGAGCCTTGCGCAAGAGTCCTCTCCAAAGGCCACACCAGGTACAATGGCAACCTTCACCTCATTGAGCAGGTAGTCGGCCATGTCCAGAGAGTTTTTGATGGTTTTGCCGTTGTAGCTCTTTCCGTAGCATCCGGAAAAGTTGGGGAAGACGTAGAAGGCGCCCTTGGGGGTGAAGCAGGAGACCCCTGGAATGGAGTTTAGACGACTCACGATCACATCTCTCCGCTCTTTGAAGGCCTTAACCATTACACCAACAGCGTCTTGAGGGCCTCTCAAGGCCTCTATTGCAGCGGCCTGGGCTATGGAGGTGGGATTTGAGGTTGACTGGCTCTGTATCTTTGACATGGCAGCCACAACATCGGCGTCTCCAGCAATCCAACCAATGCGCCAACCTGTCATTGAGTAGGTCTTTGAAACTGCGTTCACCACAAAGGTGCGGGCCTTAACCTCCTCCCCCAGAGAGGCTATGCTCACGTGCCTGTAGCCATCATACACTATCTTCTCGTACACCTCATCAGAGATGATCCAGAGGTTGTGTTTGAGGCACACCTCTGCCAAAGCCTCCAACTCTTCCTTCTCATAGGCCGTTCCTGTGGGGTTTGAGGGGGTGTTCAGTATAACAGCCCTGGTTTTGGGGGTTATGGTTTCCTCAAGCTGCTCCGGTGTGAGTTTGAAAAGATTTTCCTCTTTGGTCTCAACTATCACAGGCTCGGCATCAGCCAAGAGCACCTGGGCTGGATAGGTGACCCAGTAGGGAGCAGGCACTATCACCTCATCTCCTTCTTGGAACAATGCCATGGCGAGGTTGTAGAGGGAATGCTTCGCTCCACAAGAGACTATCACCTGATTCCTCTCGTACTTCAAGCCGTGATCCTCTTCCAGGCGGTAGAGGATAGCATCTTTCATATCATCGGTGCCCGGAACCGGGGTGTACTTGGTGAAACCCTCTCTCATGGCCTTTATGGCCGCCTCTTTGATATGCTCGGGGGTGTCAAAATCGGGCTCACCTGCCCCAAAACCTACAACGTCTATACCCTGAGCCTTCATGGCCTTCGCTGCAGCGGTGATACTCAAGGTGGGCGAAGGTTTGATCCTTCCTGTTCTTTCAGCGAGCCTCTTCTCCATGGCTCTTGATCCTCCTTTGTCAAGGAAAGCGTTAATTTCTGTTGATGGAGTACGATCTTTGCTGTTGTATGTCAACGGTGGGGGTGCTATATTTAGGTAAAGCGGATGGGCAAGGGTATCCTATGAAGGGGGTGACACCACAGGATACTCGTTCTTCATTTTTAGAAGAACCCAAAGGCAATGGTAGGAGGAGAACAGAATGAAGATACTGGTGGTGGACGATTCTTCCACAATGAGAAGGATCATAAAAAACACCCTGGCCCGCTTAGGGTATAAAGATGTTGTAGAGGCAGAGAATGGAATAGAAGGCTTGGCAAAGCTGAAAGAGGGGGGAATAGATCTGGTTTTGACAGATTGGAATATGCCTGAGATGGATGGTCTAACCTTTGTGAAAACCATAAGAGGAAGCAAGAGCTTCGCAAACATTCCCATTCTTATGATCACCACCATGGCTGCAAAAGAGGATATAGTTGAAGCGTTGAAGTCCGGGGTGAACAACTACATAGTTAAACCCTTTACTCCAGAGACTTTAAAAGAGAAGCTGAACCAGGTTCTTGGTCAACAGTAAAAAATAAGAAGAGAGGGAACAAGGTATGAGCGACCATCAGGATCTTGTTGAACAGTTAATGAAAGAGCTTAAAGAGAGGGAAGAGCAGGGGAACGTTCTGGACCAGGAAGGAACCTACGAACCCATCAAGAGTCTGGGAGCAGAAGAGGCAGCAGACACGGGAGAGGATCCCCTTATAAAGAAACTTGAAGAGTACCTCTCCACGCTTGAGGTAGGGGGCACAGAGGCAGAAGAGATAAAGAGAATAATCGCCCAGTTAAAGAAGGAAAGAGGCCCCAAGAAAGCCAGCAGGGTTGTTGAGCGTCTTTACAGCGTCACCAGAGAGACAGAAGAGAAGACCGGAGAGGTGATGGACAAGATAGATGAGGCTATGCAGAAGGTCTCTGAGATCACTGAGATGCTTGACAATCAAAAGATCGATGAGGCTAAAGGGGCCTTGGGAGATCTTGAAGGCATACTTTTTGAGGCAATATCCCTGCTCCAGTTCCAGGACATCACAAGGCAAAAGATAGAAAGGGTTATCAGGGCCCTGCAGAACCTGAACGAATACCTAAACGAGTGGTTTGGCACTACAGAAAACTCGCTGGCAAAAGGCGAGACATCCTAAAAGAGAGAGGAAGTTTATGCACAGAAAAGGTAAAGAGCCCAACGAAGAGGAAGAGCTTGATAAATTGGTAAAGAGGTTCTCAGAGCTCTTAGAGAGAAACCCTCGCGTGAGGAGGAGAAAGGCACCGTCCCCTTCCTCCACAACCTCAGAAGGAGAGGAAGAGAAGGATCGTTTCATAAAGCACGGAAAAGGGAAATAAACCTTTCACCCCTTCCAAGAAGCGGAGAAAGCAAGAAGGTTTCTTGGGTCTACTTTATGGAGAAAGGGGCCACCAACAGTCCGCTGGTGGCCCAGAGATTTATTTTAACTATAGCTTTTAGGCATTCCTAAGATGTGCTCTGCAATGTAGTTCAGAGCCATCTGCTGGGTCACTGGTGCAAGCCTTACCAGGTTGATCTCTCTCCACCAACGCTCCACGTGGTACTCTTTTGAATAACCGTATCCTCCCAGTGTCTGCATAGCCCAATAGACGGCCTTTGTAGCGTTCTCAACAGCAACAGCCTTGGCCATGTTAGCCACTGCTCCGATCTCTCTGTAATGGCCATCATTGTCAAAAAGCCAGCCAGCCTTGTAGGCCAAAAGCTCTGCGCTCACTAAGCTTGCATAGGCCTCTGCCAGAGGATGCTGCAGGGACTGATAGCTGCTTATTGGCTGGGAGAAGACTTGCCTTTGATTACCGTAGTTCACCGCATAGTTTATTGCCAGCTTGCCAATTCCCACTGACGCCACAGTGAACACCAGCCTTTCAGGATCAAGCACATCAAGAAGAGAGAACCAGCCCTTGTCCACCTCTCCTAAAACAGCGCTCTCGGGAACCCACAGATCCTCAATAACCACCTCACAGGTCTTAGAGTAGTTAATTCCGTGCTTGGGTATGGGGCTCACCTTAACTGCCTCGTTGGGAAGATCCACCAGAAATAGGGTGATCCCATGGGTCTTCTTGGGAGCATCCTCAGGTCTCGTGGTGCGGGCAATAAGCAACATGCCTTTGGCCCTGTCTGCACCGCTTATGAAGATTTTGCTGCCGTTTATCCTATAGCCATCGCCTTCCTTCTTGGCAAAGGTCTCTATTCGGAAAGTGTTTGTCCCTGCATTGGGCTCGGTCAAGGCCATGCAGAACTCCAGCTCTCCAGAGGCTATCTTAGGCAGATACTTCTCTTTCTGCTCCTTGGTTCCATACTTAACTATGGGCATGGCACCAAACACCTCAGTTAGGCAGATGTACCAGTTTCCAGCCATGCCACAACCGTTCTCACACAGCTCCTGGATAACCAACATGAGCTCGGAAACTCCAAGCCCCACGCCTCCATACTCTTCAGGAATCACGATACCCAGAAAGCCAGCCTCGCTTATGGCTTTCCAGAACTCTGCTCCAAACTCGCCAGCCTCCTCCTTCTCGTACCAGTAATCAGGGGGAAAGTCCTTGGCGATCTTCCGCGCCGTCTCGGCCATGAGCCGTTGCTCTTCGGTGAAAGAAAACTCCATTTCACACCTCCCCTTTCTATCCGCTGGCTACTCGCCCAGCCGTCGATTGATTGGCCTCATCGGTTTTTAGCGATACCAAATGATGTTTAGCCACGTCAACCATTCCCGGCCCAAAAATTTTGTCTCACGAAACTTTTTTGGCATAACCAATCAAAACAATGGTGAATCACCAAAACCCGTTTTGGATAATAGCCACTTGCTACCTCGGTCCCTTTGAGAATATCTCTGTTGTTTAGGAGGCGCTCATGGGAAAAGGAGAGAAGATAATCACCCTGAACCGCAAGGCCCGTCACGACTACGAGATAATTGAGACCATAGAGGCGGGAATAGAGCTTAAGGGCAGCGAGGTTAAATCTTTAAGGGCAGGACAGGTTAACCTAAAGGACAGCTATGCCCGTATTGAAGATGGAGAGGTCTTCCTGGTGGGGTGCCACATTGCCCCTTACACCCACGGGTCCGTCTTCAATCCAGATCCCCTACGCCCCCGAAAGCTCCTTCTTCACAAACAGGAGATTAAACGCTTAGAGAGGAAGATCGCCGAGAGGGGATACACCCTCATACCTCTCAGCCTATACTTCAAGAGAGGCAAGGCCAAGGTTGAGCTTGCCCTGGCGAAAGGGAAGACCATTGTGGACAAGAGAGAGACCATAAAGAGAAAGACGGCTAAACGGGAGATAGAAAGGGCTCTTAAACACTACAGGTACAAAGGATGAGACCATTAGCATCCCTTGATCTTGGAACAAACACCTTCAGAATGCTGATAGCAGAAAAGGCAGCCGGGAGGATAAAGCCTCTACAGGTAGAACGGGCCATTGTGAGGCTGGGAGAGAAAATGCACAAAACCGGTTCCTTTTCAGAAGAAGCCATGAAAAGGGCGGTTGAGGCCCTTAAAGTCTTCAGAAAGAAGGCAGACAAGGCAGGGGTTGCCAAATACAAGGCGGTGGGCACCAGCGCTTTCAGAGAGGCAAAGAACGGTGAAGAGTTAATAAGAAGGATAAAGAGAGAAACGGGGTGGGAGGTGGAGGTGATCTCTGGAGAGAAGGAGGCCAGACTCACCGCCAAAGGGGCCTTTCTTGGATTGGAGATTGATGAGTGGCCTGTGCTTCTTCTTGATATTGGAGGTGGGAGCACTGAGTACACCCTTGTGGATAAAGGGAAAGTCATCTGCACCGTAAGCACCCATCTGGGAGTGGTGCACCTAACAGAGGGGTTCGTGAAGAACGATCCTCCCTCTCAAGAAGAGATCCTGTTTTTGAGAAAGAAGATCAGGGGAGAGGCAGAGGAACTGGCAAACACTTGGAAGATTGAGATCTTCCCATCAACCTTAGTGGGGGTTGCCGGCACCCCCACAACCATAGCAGCGGTACACCAAGGCTTAGAGAGGTACAATCACAAGCTGGTGCATGGTTACACCCTCACCCAAAAGGAGGTTGAAGAGCTGACCCAGAGGCTACTTGAGCTCACAACGGCACAAAGACGGGAGTTGCCGGGCATGGAGAGAGGAAGGGAGGATCTCATCGTTTCAGGAGCCATCCTCTTGGAGGAGAGCATGAAGGCCTTCAGGTGCACAAGGCTTGTGGTGAGCGACTGTGGGATCCTTGAAGGGGTCCTACTGGAGATGCTGGAGGAAGAAAGGTAAAGCGCTACCGCACCCTTAACTCATACCTCAGAGAGACCTTCGGCTGCAGGGTCCAGAAGATCTCCCTTGATGCGGGATTAACCTGTCCCAACCGTGACGGCACCAAAGGTAAAGGGGGCTGCATCTACTGCAACCTCAGGGGATCAGGAACCGGCATGGCATCAACCCTCTCCATCCCTCAGCAGATTGCGAGGGCAAAAGAGAGACTCTCCAAACGCTACAAAACGGATAGGTTCATAGCCTACCTTCAGTCCTTCTCCAACACCTACGCACCGCTGGAAAGATTGAGGGAGATCTACTCCCAGGCCATTGAAGACCCTCAAATTGTAGGCCTCGCCATTGGAACCCGCCCCGACTGCGTATCGGAAGAGGCGCTGGATTTAATTGAGGAGTTCAGCCGCAAGACCCACCTATGGGTAGAGTACGGGCTTCAGAGCATCCACAACGAAACCCTGCAGAAAATAAACAGGGGCCATGGGGCAGAAGAGTTCATAGACGCCGTTGAGAGGACCAGAAGAAGAGGGATAGAGGTGGTTGTACACGTAATACTGGGCCTGCCTGGAGAAGAGAGAGAGGATATGCTGGCCACAGCAAGGGCCTTAGGGAAACTGGACATTCAGGGGGTTAAGCCTCACCTGCTCTATGTGATCAAGAATACGCCCTTAGAGAGGCTCTACTTAGAAGGAAGATACAACCCTCTCACTCGTCAAGAGTATGTGGAGATTCTCTGCGAGTTTCTGGCATTGCTACCCCCATCAGTGGTGATACATCGCCTCACAGGAGACCCCCACTCCCACGAGTTGGTGGCACCTGCGTGGGCCCTTGAAAAAGCCGCCACCCTGCAAGCCATAGACCGGGAGTTAGAGAGAAGAGACCTCTGGCAAGGCAAGTGGTGGTCTCCTGCCTGAGGATCACGGTTAAAGAACCATCTCCCTTCCCAACCAGCACCTCACCTTGTGGGCACCGTTCTGGAACCAAGGGGGCATCTCCTGGGAGCAGATAGGCATCTCCTCCGGGCAACTGGAGGCAAAAGGACAGCCTATACCCTCATTTCTCTCCGTAAGAACCGTGCCAAGGTGAAAGAAAGGATCATCCCTCTCCCTATCGGGCAGGGCCTGCAGAAGGGTCTGGGTGTAAGGATGGAGAGGGGAGTTGAAGAGGTCCTCTATTGGCGCCTCTTCCCATAGCTCTCCGTGCCAGATTATACCTGCCCTGTCTGCCATCTCTGCCACAATGGCAAGGTCATGGGTGATGAAGAGAAGGGAGGTGTTCTCCTTTGAGATGATGGCCCTCATGAGAGAGAGGATCTGAGCCTGCACCGTAACGTCAAGGGCTGTGGTTGGTTCATCGGCGATCAAGAGACGAGGATTGCGGGATAGCGCCATGGCGATCATCACCCTCTGACACATCCCCCCGCTCAATTGATGGGGGTAAGAGCTGGCAACCTCTCTGGGAGAAGGAATCCCCATCTCGCCAAAGATCCTCACCGTCTCCTCCCATGCCTGAGACTTTGAAAGGCCCTCAAGCATCAACCCTTCTGCCACCTGATCGCCAACCCTCATGGTGGGATTCAAAGAGGCCACAGGATCCTGAAATATCATGGAGATACCAGAGCCCCTGATCTTCTGCATCTCTCTTTCTGGTATCCCAAGGATCTCTCTTCCCTCAAATGAGACCCTGCCCTCAATCACGGCAGCGATAGGCAAAAGGCCCATTATGGCCATAGAGGTCACTGATTTTCCTGAACCAGAGGCCCCTACTAAGGCGTAAACCTCCCCCTCATCAATAGAAAAGGAGAGGCCCCGCACTGCGGGCACCTCTCCTTTTTTGTCGTTTCTGAACCCAACCCTCAGGTTTTCAACCCTGAGGAGTTCTCCCTCGCTTCTCTTCGCCGTTCAGCACCTCTTATTTAGAATCGGAGTAGGGAGAGAGCTTCTGCCACATGTGGAACATGCTGCTGGTGAGACCTCCAGCCTCTTTCCCAGGATGGGGGGGCTCTGCCAGCTTCTTCTTAGCAGGAGCAGCCTCCTCCTTTTTCTCCTCTTTCTTCACCTCTTCTTTCTTCTCTGCCTCAGCCTTGGCTGGAGCAGCCTTCTCTGCCTTGGCCTCAGGAGCAGGTGCCACGGCCTTTGTTACAGGAGCCACTGCAGTGGTTCCCCCAGCAGCCGCCTTCACCTCGGCAGTTAAAGCGGTAACCAGCCCAGGAATAGGAGATGGCCCCTTCTTCACCTCAGCCTCAAGGGCGTTAAGCAGGGCATTCAGCTTTGACCCAGACTTGCCAAAGGCAGCAGCCTCTGCCTTCATCTCATCCACCACCTTCTGGGCAGCGGCATAGTTACGATCAACCATGGTGAGCATGTAAACCTGAGCGGCCTTCAGGGTGAAGTCACTCACCAGCTGGGCCTTACCCATATCGGCCACCTTCTTCTCTAAAGCAGCCTCTCTCTCCTCAAGCTTCTTCTCCTTCAACTGGGTAGAGAACCCCCAGAAGCTGAAGAACAATGCCACAATGGCAAGCCCCACAGCCGCATAGGTTAAAAACTTGGACTCTCCCCCTTCCACAACCTTCTCTTCACGCTCTTCCATCACCTCTTCCTCCTTTCCGCTATCAATCAGAGTTGTATTCTCTGAGGTCTCTTCCGCCTTCTCAGTAGCCTCTACGCTCTCTTCAGCAACCTCCGCAGTCTCCTTTTCAAGAGACTCTTCCCCTTCAAAAACCCTCTCTTCGCCTTCAGTCATACTTCTTCCCCTCTCGCTTGCAAGAAATTAGGATTGCCTTCTCCCCTCATCAAGGCTCCAACCCCATCCTTCGGCTTCCTAAATAGAGAATGGCCTTTAGCCAGTCAAGACAGGTTTTGCTCTATTGAACCTTAAAAAGGCTTCATTCTTTACTCCAGGGGTAAAAGGTTAAAGCAAATAACAAAGGAAAGCTGGCTACCACCTTCTATGAAAGGCTCCTATGGTCCTAAAATGGTGGAGGCGGCGGGAATCGAACCCGCGTCCGAGACTGACCACAAAGGGGCATCTCCACGCTCAGCCCCTGTTCTTAATCTCGCCTCTGGTCTGCCCAGGGGCAGGCAGAATTCCAGAGACCAGCCCCATCAAAGGTCTCGTCTTCGCCCGTCGGGGCAGGAGGCAAAGACCAGCCTGCGAAACCCGTCGTCCGTCTCCCCCTTCGCAGGCAGAGAGAGAGGGGACGTGGCCGTCAATTAAGCAGCCATTGCGTATGCAGGTTCGGCATTTGTGAAGATCCGTCTTTTTTACGAGGTGACGGACCTCGGCGTGCTTCCCCTTTCTGGTAAGCAGCCCCGTCGAAACCGGTACGCCCCCATTTTCAATGGTTAAGATAGCCTCTTTCTGGGTCCTGTCAAGGTAAAACTACGAAGAAAAGAGATGCCCTGCTTACAATCAGGCGTCTTCAGACGCCACAAGGGCAGCCCCCAAGGCGGCTGTGAAGAGAGGATTCTCTGGCACCGTCATCTCGTGGCCAAGTTGCTGAGCCACAAGCTCAACAAGGGTCTCAAACATGGCACCTCCTCCGGTGAAGATGAAAGGAGGGCCACCATCCATCCTCTTCACCATAGAGACGAGCCTCTGGGCAATTGAGAGGAAAACACCACGGGCAATACTCTCAACGGAAACACCCCGGGCCATGAGGGATACAAGCTCAGACTCAGCAAACACCGCACACATAGAGTTGAGTCTCGCCCCATCCTCTGCGCCACGGGCCATCATATCCAGTTCTTTCAAAGAGAGGTCAAGCCTTTTAGCAGCCATCTCCAAGAACCTCCCCGTGCCAGCAGCGCATCGGTCGTTCATCTCAAAGTCGCTCACCCTGCCCTCTTTAACCTTAATCACCTTGAAGTCCTGACCTCCCAGATCAAGAACAGTGCCATCCCTCAGCCCCACCCCCAAGGCCTGAGCCTTAATCTCGGTTATGGCCTTCTGGGCTATTTGGGCTTTAACCAACCAATGGCGTCCGTAGCCTGTGGCAACGATCCGTTCTGGAGGGTTGAATTGGACAATCTCCCTCACAGCATCCTCCATAGAGGGCTTTGTGGGCAACATACGCCTGTTAACAACCCCTCCATCTTCTACCCATACCAGTTTGTAGTGGGTAGAACCAGCGTCTATTCCGAGAAACATCCTCAGGAGATCTCCTCCAAAAAGGCCTCTACTCTCGTGCGAAGCTGCTCTGCATCCTCAGGGGAGTAGTCTGTTGAGATCACCAAAGTTGGGATACCCCTCTCCTCAAGGGCCCGTTTCACCTTTCTGACCTCACCCTCGTAGATCTGGCAGAAGGATAGGGAGTGGTAAACCACACCGTTTGCACCTGACTGCAACGCCTCTTCAACGACCCTCTCCACCCTCTCGTGGTTGGGGGTGAAACAGGCACAGGTGATCTTGAAGTAGCGACGGGCAATAGCCTCAAGCAAAGCATCTTCGCTCTCTCCTTCCCCGTCAACGAGATCCCGGTAGTATCTGCTTCCTATGCAGCTCTCTTCGTGCACTACCACGGCTCCGGCACCTTCAATAATGGCGTGAACCTTCCAATGGGGTATGGGCATGGGAGAACCTGCAACCATGATTCGGGGAGATGGTGGGTTAAGACCCGACGCCTCTTCAAGCTCGTCTGACAGCCGGTTAACCTGCTTGGTGAACCTCTCAGGATCGTCAAAGAAGGAGAGCTGCTCAACAAGCAAACCATCAAGGCCTGAGAGAACCACGGGGTTCTTCCACCTCAAGCGGGCAAGCCTCTGCATAGCCATTCTCTTCTCGTTCACCACCTTTATGGCATCTTTCAGCTCACTCACCCCAAAGGGTTGGCCCACCTCTCTCATGTGCTGGGCAAATCTCTTCACCTCATGGAGCCACAAAGAGAAGTCTTCTTTCGTCTTCCTCTGAGGCACCTCAAGAACGTGAAAGGGCATAAACTCACTTAGGGTCTCCCAGGCCTTCTTCTTGCCATCGCAGGTGGTCTCACCCCAGCCTTCAGTTAGCACCTGAAAGTATGGACAGGTGGCAGAGAGCTTAAACCCAACTGCAGACTTTATTAGGGGACAAAGGGCCCTTGGAAGAACCTCTTCGGCCTTTGGTATGGGCATCTGGGCTCCTCCACACACCCCTACACAGACGCCACCTGCTGCAAGAACAAGCTCTTCGGGAACAAATATGCAGAAGATACCCACCACAGGCCAGCCTCCATCCTTAGCTTTAACCAGCTCTGACACCCTGCCACCGTGGATATCCCCCACCACAGAGTCAAAGTATCCCATGGCCTCAGGCCGCCCCTCTCTGCCCAAAAAGAGCTCCTGGTAAACAGGTCCCAACGAGTCCAGAAGCTGCTGGTGTGCCTCAAGGTCTATTCCAAGTCCACTCCACATCGCGTTCCAGTCGCCCATTTTCTCTCTCCTTGACTTTCTTTTTGAAACAAGGTTAGACCCTTAAGGGGGATTAACTCCAATAAGAGTTTTCTATTCCAAGGGCAGGTTCTTATTGGGAACCACGGAATACCCTTTGCCTACAGGCCAAAGTGGGCTATTAACCCTCACCATGAGCGACATGTTCAAGGTGGAGTCTCCTTTTGAGCCCACAGGTGACCAGCCTCAAGCCATTGAGAAGATCGTTGAGAACCTGAGGGCAGGTGTGCCCTACCAGACCCTGCTTGGGGTGACCGGTAGCGGCAAGACCTTCACCATGGCCAAGGTGATTGAGGCGGTGAACAGACCAACATTGGTGATCTCTCACAACAAGACCCTTGCCGCCCAGCTCTACAACGAGTTCAAAAGGTTCTTCCCCAACAATGCAGCAGAGTACTTTGTCAGCTACTACGACTACTACCAGCCTGAGGCCTACATTCCCCACAAAGACCTCTACATTGAGAAGGACTGCTCAATAAACGAAGAGATTGACCGCATGAAACACGCAGCAACCCGGTCTCTCTTTGAACGCAGGGACGTTGTGGTGGTGGCCAGTGTATCCTGCATCTACGGGCTCGGATCCCCCGATGCCTATTACGGCATGACCATTGGACTGAAACGGGGCATGGAGATTGACCGCCAGGAGCTGCTGGGTCGTCTAAGCGAGATCCAGTACACCCGCAACGATTACGACTTCCACAGGGGGACATTCAGGGTGAGAGGAGACGTGGTAGAGATCTATGCCTCTCACATGGAAGACGCCGCGGTAAGGGTGGAGTTCTGGGGAGATGAGATAGAGGATCTCCTCATAATAGACCCCCTTACAGGGAGTGTTGAGGAGGAGCTTGAAGAGGTTAAGATCTACCCTGCTACTCACTATGTCACCCCCCAGGTGAGGTTGAAAAGGGCCATAGCCTCCATCAAAGCGGAGCTTGAAGAGAGGGTGAAAGAGCTGAAGAGAGCGGGAAAAGAGGCAGAGGCAGAAAGGCTGTGGAGACGCACCAACTTTGACCTTGAGATGCTCCAGAACATCGGTTACTGCAAGGGCATAGAGAACTACTCCCGACACCTGAGCGGAAGGGCTCCCGGAGAGCCCCCTCCAACTTTGGTGGAGTACCTTCCCGAAGACGCCCTCATCATCATTGATGAGAGCCATGTAACCATCCCCCAGTTGAGAGGGATGTACAGAGGCGATCGCTCAAGAAAAGAGAACCTGGTAGAGTACGGGTTCAGGCTCCCCTCCGCCTTGGACAACCGCCCCCTCACCTTTGAGGAGTTTGAGTCCTTCAACTACCAGGTGCTCTTCGTCTCTGCCACCCCAGGAAGATACGAGCTTGAGAAGAGCGGACCTTACGTGGTGGAGCAGTTGATACGGCCCACGGGTCTCATGGATCCCGAGGTGGAGGTGGTGCCTGCAAGGTTTCAGGTTGACCACCTGTTGGGAGAGATCAGAAAGAGGATTGAGATGGGAGACCGGGTGCTGGTCACCACCCTCACCAAGCGCATGGCAGAGGACCTATGCGACTACTACATGGATCTTGGAATCAAGGTCTGCTACCTCCACTCAGAGGTGAACACCATTGAACGCACGGCCATTATTCGGGATCTAAGGCAGGGCAAATACGACGTGCTCATAGGGGTGAACCTCTTGAGAGAGGGGCTGGACATACCAGAGGTCTCTCTGGTGGCTATTCTGGACGCGGATCAGGAGGGCTTTCTGCGCTCCCATACCTCCCTCATCCAGACCATTGGCCGAGCCGCAAGAAACATCAGGGGCAAGGCAATTCTCTACGCCGACAGAATCACAGACTCCATCAAAGCTGCGGTGGAAGAGACCAACAGGCGCAGAAGGATACAGAAGGAGTACAACGAGACCCACGGCATCACCCCCCAGAGCATTGAGAAAATGATTGACGAAGGGCTAACGGCCCCCTACGAAGCAGACTACTACACCGTGCCCTTGGCGGCAGAGGAAGCGGCTTCATACACAGATGTGAAGAGGATTGAGGAGAGAATAGAGAAACTTAAAAGGATGATGCAGAAGGCTGCCCAGGAGATGGCCTATGAACAGGCAGCGGTTTACAGGGACGAGATGAGAGCCTTGGAGAAGAGGCTTGTGGAGATACTTGAAGAGGCCTACGCCACGGCGGAAGGCTCAGAGGAGTAAAAAGGGGCTTGACTACCCCACAGCGTTGGGGAATAAAGGAGCCATCAGGCAGAGCTGAGCCACAACGTATTCAAAGGATAAAATCCTGTTAAAACTGCGAAGAGAATGGTTTTATTCCCGAAGAAGAATCCCTCTGAAGTTTGTAGAGGAGCCCCGTAGGGTGCAGTGGGTAGAATCTTGTAACTTTGCACCAGAACCCATGAGACGAAGAAGGAGTGTTTAGCGGCATGGAATCTACAGAAACCACAGAAGTCACCCCAAAGACCGAAGCTACGGCCTCTGAAGAGGCAACGGCTGTTACCCAAGAACCTCCCCCTGAAAAGCCAAAACGCCGCAGGGGCAGGCCACCCAAAAAGCGCGAGGAGACTCAAGAAGCTCAAGCCTCCTCAGACACCAACCAGGGACAGGAGGAGAACGGCGAAAAGAAGGATAAGCCATCACCTCCTGGACGGCTCATATTTGAGAAGCTCAACCTGCAAGAGCTTCAGTCCAAAAAGGTGGTAGAGCTGGTGGCCATGGCCAAAGAGATGAACATCTCTGGAATAGCAGGCCTGCGGAAACAAGAGCTGATCATGAAGATTCTGGAGCACCAGTCTGCCCAAAGCGGCACCATGGTGGGTGAAGGGGTTCTTGAGGTGTTACCTGACGGGTTTGGTTTTTTGAGATCCCCCTCTTTCAATTACCTCCCCGGACCTGACGACATCTACATCTCGCCCTCACAGATCAGGAGATTTGGGCTTAAGACCGGAGACGTGATCATGGGCCACATAAGGCCCCCAAAGAACGGTGAGAAGTACTTTGCCCTTCTTAAGCTTGAGAGCATCAACGGAGCCCCTCCTGAGAGGGCGAGGGAGAGAATCCACTTTGACAACCTCACCCCATTCTACCCC